>JAOULY010000127.1 GCA_029881775.1 Gammaproteobacteria bacterium | reverse complement strand
AAGAGACCTGCCGGGTGAACTGTAATTTTCGCCCGGCCCGCCGATATGAGTCTGTATCGCCACGGATTTCGATAAATCTGACCGTTTATCCCGGCATGCGAGTCGTTTATCGGATTCAGGTTGTTGGGCGGGGAGCCCGCTGATTATGATGAAAACCATGAAAACATCCCAAGGATTCACGCTTGTCGAGTTGCTGGTAACGCTGCTGGTTGCCACCCTGCTGATGACGCTCGGGGTTCCCGCCATGCGGGACTTCGTGCTGGATGGGCGGATTGTCGCAACGGCGAATAGTTATGTGACAGGTATCAACCTGACGCGCGCGACCGCCATCAAGCAGCAGCGCAATGCCCAGATCTGTGTCAGCACTACCTGGAATAACAGTCCGCCGACCTGTACCGGTGGGGTTAACTGGACCGATGGTTGGGTTGTCTGGGTGGACCAGGATGCAGACGCGGTGCTCGATGCGAATGAGGTGTTGCGGATCGGCGAAACGCAGACCGGTGGGACCACGCTGGTTGGCGCTGCAAGTACCCTGTTTCAGTATGACCCGACCGGGTTTGTTAATGCGCCGGATTTCGTGGATATATGTGACGCTCGTGCGGGCGAAACCGGCCGGCGCATTACGGTTGCCGCCACCGGGCGCGTCAATATGAGCAGGATAGTGTGCCCATGAGGAATGATATGAGATACCGGGAGTCTGCTTGTCTGCGCCTGAAGCGTCGCAATCTGCAGGGTCGTACCTGCCAGCGTGGCTTCACCCTGCTGGAAGTGCTGATCGCCGTGGTTATTTTGTCCGTTGGCCTGCTCGGGCTGGCGGCACTGCAGGCAACCAGCCTGAAATCCAACCATCACTCACTGACGCGTAGCCAGATCGCCATCCTGAGTTACGACATGATCGATCGTATGCGTGCCAACCGGCCCGCCATGATCCTGGGTGATTATGACCTGTCGACGTCCACAGAGAATTCCAACTGCACCACAGTAACCGGCTGCACCCCGACGGAAATGGCCGATCACGACTATTTCGAATGGACCACGTTAATTAGACGCGCATTACCGGGCGGGCAGGGCGTGGTTTGTCGTGATGCTACCGGCAGCGATGGTTGGAGTGTTGCCGACCACCAGTGTGATGGTGGCGCCGAATTTGTTGTGAAATTGTGGTGGGATGAAAACGGTAATGGCCTGTCCGATGACCCGGCATTTTTTATGAGTTTCCAGCCATGAGTATGTCTATGCCACAGAGTAAATGCGAGCGATTGCAGGGCGGCTTTACGCTGGTCGAACTGATGGTTGCGATGTTGATCAGCCTGTTGCTGATGGGCGGTGTCATCCAGGTGTTCAGCTCCAGCAGCAAGTCCTACCGAAACCACGAAGGCCTGTCGCGTATCCAGGAAAACGGGCGCTTCGCCATGGAATTCCTCACCCGCGATATCCGCATGGCCGACTTCTGGGGCTGTGCCAACACTGTCAGCAAGGTCGCTAACAATCTCGATCCGCTGAATGGCGGAACAAACTGGCAATATGATATCGGTACCGGTGGTGTGGGCGGGACCGATGGCGGCGGTAATGCGCCCGACACGATTACCATGCGTGGCGCCGTTGGCTCTGCGCTGGGTGTGCAACCGCCCTTTGGTCCACAGGCCAGTTCGAATCTGAAGGTGCCGCCGAATAATGGTCTGTCGCAGGGCGATGTCATCATTGTCAGCGACTGCGAGGCAGCGGATGTCTTCCAGCTAACCAATGCCAACCCGGGCGGAACCGGCACGCTGGTGCATAACACCGGCAGCGGTGAAACGCCGGGTAATTATAATGCCACCAACCCGGGTTGCCCGGGCGCCAACGCACACTGCCTGTCCAAGGTGTATGGCGATGACGCACAGATATTCAGGTTGCGCAGCGCGATCTATTCCATTGCCACCAATGGCACGACCGGCCAGCCAGGCCTGTATCGGGATCTGGGTCCCGGCCCGCAGGAACTGGTGGACGGGATTGCCAATATGCAAGTCCTGTTTGGTGAAGATACCGATGCCGACGGCACCGCCAATTACTATGTACCCAGAACCAGTGTTGCGGATATGGAAAACGTCGTCAGCATGAAGATTTCACTGCTGGTGCAGAGCTACGAAGACAATCTCGCCGACACGCCGATGACCTATACCTACAACGGCGCGAACATCACGGCCGGCGATAACCGCCTGTACCAGGTATTCAACAGTACGGTGACCGTACGCAACCGGGTGCAGTGAGAGGAGCAAGCGTTATGTCTTTATCGCCACGAAAAATGAACACCGGCCGTTCTCCGCATGCGCAGCGTGGTGCGATCCTGGTTGTCAGTCTGTTGCTGCTGCTGGTGCTGACCATCATCGGTGTGAGTTCCATGCAGGGAACGGCGCTGGAAGAAAGTATGTCCTATGCCACGCGTGACCGGACCATTGCATTGCAATCTGCGGAAGCAGGGCTGCGCGAGGCTGAAACCTGGATCGAGTCGATCGCCTCGCCGGCTGCATTGACGGGTAGCAACGGCCTGTACAGGCGTGCCGATACAATACCCTATTACAACACTCCCGCGACCTGGCTCAATGCCAATTCGTCCAACTATGTGACGGCAACGGCGCCGACCGGCAGTGACACTGCTAAATACATCGTCAAGGAGCTCGGCCTGGTTTCCGGTTCCCAGGGCTCCATGAACCTGACCGGCTACGGTGAAAACAAGGGTTCGGGCGACGTGACAACGTTCCAGGTTACCAGTCGCGGTACCGGCGGTGCGGCAAATGAAGCCGGTGCCGAGGTCATATTACGCAGTAATTACGGCCGGCAATTCTGAGCGGGTGAATTGATAGAAACCAATTTCAGTAGTGGCTGGAATCGCATCGGCCTCATATGCACAAAGCAGGTGTAACCATGAACACAAGAAACCGTAAACTGACATCCTTCGGCTCATCGCTGGTAACCAGCATGCTGGCGGCATTTGTCGCCTTGCACAGCGTGGCGACACAGGCGGCTCCCGGCACCATCTCGACCAGCCCGCTGTTCCTGAAGAGTGCGGTACAGCCGAACATCGCCCTGATGATCGATGATTCGGGCAGCATGGACTGGGAACAGATCCTGAACAAGGGCACGATCGATCCCGGCGGTGTCACGTTTAGGGGTGCGCTCTATCATCCACCCGGTTCCTATACGGCCGCCAATGGCGCAGATGCAGCCAGGGACCGTGAGGACCGGCGCCTGACGTGTAGCGGATTCAATGTCATGGCCTATGATCCGACGGTGCAGTACACGCCCTGGGTTGGCAAGGACAGCGCGGGAAATGCCTATACCGATCTGACGCTCACGACGGCGCGTGATAACCCCTACAATACGGCGACCACCAACATCAGTACGCATATCTATTTCCCCTGGACCGATAGCGATAATGACGGGGAGTATGACGGGCCGACACCGGCGTTGGGTGATTCCGCCGGGACGGCACCCTCCAGCGCAAGCGATGAATGTGGCAACGTTGCCAATAATTCCGGTGGTGTTGCCGTCACTTCGTTGCCGCTAACAGGTACCACCATCAATCCGAATTCGCAGCAGAACTACGCCAACTGGTACAGCTATTTCCGCAAGCGGGAGTATGTAGCCAAGCGTGCATTGTCACAGGTTATTTCAGAATCGACGTCGCGGGTCGGGCTGGCGACTATCAACTCGAATGTTTCGCCGGTGGAGGTGCGGGATATCGATGATATTTCACTGCCGGTTAATGCGACGGCGGCGGCCAACAAGTCGGCGCTGATGACCCGGCTGTTTCAAATAAGCTCATCGGGTAGAACGCCGCTGCGCCAGGGCTTGCAGAATGTCGGCAAGTACTACGAGGATACGTACGGCACCTGGGGCAATTCACCGATCCTGCCGGCGGCAAACGGCGGTGAATGTCAGAAGAACTTCACCCTGTTGATGTCAGACGGTTTCTGGAACGGCAATGATCCGTCTCCGTCGGTGGCGAATGCGGATACCGACGCCAACACGGTTTTTGACGGCGGCTCCTTTGCAGATGGTGCGGCCGGTGTGACGGATACCCTGGCGGATGTCGCGATGCACTTTTACGAGCGCGACCTGGATACCAGCCTGGCAAACAAGGTGCCGGTCACGGTCGGTGTCGATCCGGCGGGCCTGACCAATAACCTGATGCACCAGCACATGAAAACCTTCGCGGTTGCGTTTGGTGTCGACGGTACACTGACCAGTAATCCACCGGACCAGGTGACGCCGTTTGCATGGCCCACGCCGGTATCGGATACGCTGACCACGGTCGACGACATGCGGCATGCGGCCTGGAATGGCCGGGGCAGTTTCCTCAATGCCAGTAGTCCGAAGCAGTTGATCAGCAGTATCAATACTTCAATCGGCAATATTAATGCCCAGGTTTCCTCGGGTGCCGCTGTGGCGCTTAACACCAGTACGCTAAGTACCAACTCGCAGGTCTACCTTGCGCGCTTTACCAGCGGCAGGTGGACCGGCAACCTGGTGTCCTACGCACTGGATGCAATCACCGGTGCAATCAACAATACACCGACCTGGGAGGCCGGCACGCTGCTGACAGCACGCAACCTGTCAACGAGCCCACGTACGATCCTGACCTACAATGGAACCGACGGCGTTGCTCTGCAGTGGGCAAACCTGACGACAGCGCAGAAAAATGATCTGCGCACCAACCCCAGCGGCGGCACCGATAATGACGCGACGGCGCTCGCCCGGCTCGCCTACCTGCGCGGTTTGCGCAGCTGTGAGAACGGTAATCCCGGTATTTGTAACCATACCGATGGCACGAATACCTATACGTCCAAGGGGCTGCGGGCACGCGCCAGCCGACTCGGCGATATCATTCATTCCGCGCCGGTCTACGTCGGCATCCCGGAAGTTAACTGGCCGGATACACTGCCGGGCGCCACGGTCGCTTACAGTGACTTCAGGCTGGCACAGAATAACCGTCCCGGTGTTGTTTACCTCGGCGCGAATGACGGCATGCTGCACGGCTTTGCCGAAAGCGACGGCCGCGAAGTGCTTGCCTACATGCCGGAATCGCTGTTTTCCACCACGGTTAACGAAGGCTTGCATTACCTGACGGATCCCGCCTATGGCCATCGCTATTATGTTGACCTGCGCCCGTCGGTTACGGACGTGTTTGCCATTACGACCGTTGGCGGAACGGCGGCCTGGAGGTCCGTGCTGGTCGGTGGTTTGCGTGGTGGTGGCAGGGGCCTGTTTGCGCTGGATATCACCGACCCGACAGCGTATGCCGAGACCAGTACCGCAGCGGCGGACACCGTCATGTGGGAGTTCACCAGCGCGGATGATGCCGATCTTGGTCATACCTTCAGCCAGCCAGCCATTGTGTTGATGCCCAACGGGAAATGGGCCGTGATCTTTGGTAACGGCTATAACGACACCGGCAGTGGCGAGGCGAAACTGTTCATTCTTTACCTGGAAGAGGGCCTGGACGGTACCTGGTCGTCTACTGATTATGTCAAGATTTCTACCCGCGTCGGTGATACCACCACGCGCAATGGCCTGTCGACACCGGCGGTGATCGATACCAACGGCGACGGCGTGGCGGACCGGGCGTATGCCGGCGACCTGTTTGGTAATATGTGGGCGTTCGACCTGTCCAGTACGAATCCGGGTAACTGGAAAGTCGCCTACAGGGCGGGCACGACGCCCAAGCCGTTGTTCATTGCCGGCAGCAGCAGGCCGATTACCTCGGCACCGGTCATTGTCAGGAACCCCGATGTGGTGACGACAAACTCGAACGATCCCAACCTGCTGGTTTTGTTTGGTACCGGCCAGTATATCGCTACCGGCGACAATGCCAGCACGGCCACCCAGTCATTCTATGGCGTGTGGGATTCCGGCACTGATGACCTGACCGATTCCGACCTGGTTGAGCAGACCATCGGTACGGGTACAACGACCGGCGGTGCCGCCGGGCGCACCGTGACCAACAATACGGTTGATTATGCCGGCGGCGATGATGGCTGGTACATGGACCTGCCGACATCCGGCGAGCGCGTGGTGACGGATGCAGTGGTTCGTGGCCATCATGTGTTCTTCAACACGGCCATACCGACGACGGATCCGTGCGGCAGCGGCGGCAGCGGCTGGCAGATGATCGTCAAGATCAACAATGGCGGTCGCCCCGACAGCGTGGCCTTCGACCTGAATGGTGATGGCCTGCTGGGTACGCTGGATGAGATCAGCGGCGAAGCGGCTGCCGGCGCCAGGGTGCGCGGTTTGCCGTCCTCGCCGGTGACGCTGGGT
>JAOULY010000126.1 GCA_029881775.1 Gammaproteobacteria bacterium | reverse complement strand
CGTGGACCCATCATGCTGGCGCCTGAACCGGCGGTTCGTCTTGCCGGCCGTGACGGTCCGCTGCGCCTGCTGGTTGTCGGTGGCAGCCTGGGGGCCAGTGCACTCAACCGCACGGTGCCGGCGGCGCTGGCGCACACAGCGGCCAGGGACGCCTTCAGCGTTTATCACCAGACCGGCCGGGACGACCGGGAGCGTGTCGTCTCGGCCTATAAAGACGCCGGCATCGAGGCCCGCGTCGAGGCGTTTATCGAGGACATGGCGGAGGCCTATAGCTGGGCCGACCTGGTTATCTGCCGTGCCGGTGCGCTGACCGTTGCCGAACTCGCGGTTGTTGGTGTGGCGGCGATCCTTGTGCCGTACCCGCATGCCACCGACGACCATCAAACCGGTAATGCGCGCTTCCTCGCTGACGCCGGTGCTGCGATCCTGCTGCCGGAGGCGGATATGGATTCGGCGGGCCTGGCTACACTGCTGAGTGATTTTTCCGCCCAGCGCGATGTGTTGCTGGAAATGGCCTGCCGGGCACGCGCGCTGGCCATGCCGGAGGCGGCCCGGCGCGTGGCAGAATTGTGTTTGCAGGTCGCACGACCGGGGGGTGCGGCATGAGTGCCAGCATGCATCCGACCGGTATGTCGCAGCCGCAGGGTATGGGGCGGGTACGTCGCGTGCATTTTGTTGGCATTGGCGGCGCCGGCATGAGCGGGATTGCCGAAGTCCTGCACAACCTCGGCTATGAGGTCAGCGGTTCTGACGTGCGTGAAAACGCCGTTACCCGTCGCCTGGGCGCAATGGGGATAACGATTTCAGTCGGGCACGCGGCAGCGAATATTGCCGACTGCGACGCCGTGGTGGTGTCCACCGCCATACCGGCGGACAACCCGGAAATTATCGCGGCACGCGCAGAGCGCATCCCGGTCGTGCCGCGCGCCGAAATGCTCGCGGAACTGATGCGCTTCCGCTATGGCATCGGCGTGGCGGGCACGCACGGCAAGACCACCACCACCAGTCTGATCACCAGCCTGCTTGCGGAGGGTGGACTTGACCCGACCTTTGTCATCGGTGGCCAGCTGAACAGTGCGGCAACCAATGCCCAGCTCGGTGCAGGCCATTACCTGGTGGCCGAGGCCGACGAGAGCGATGCCTCGTTCCTGTACCTGCAACCGTCAATGGCCGTGGTGACGAATATCGATGCGGACCACCTGTCGACCTATGCGGGCGACTTCGATCGCCTGCGCCAGACCTTCATAGATTTCCTGCATCACCTGCCGTTCTACGGCCTCGCCGTGCTGTGCCTGGACGACCCGGAGATACGCTCTATCCTCGATGACGTGACCCGGCCGGTGGTGACTTACGCCATCGACGCGCAAGCCGACGTAACCGCCGAAGATATCGACCAGGATGGCGGGCAAACGCACTTCACGGTACGGCGTGCGGGTCACGCCGACGGGCTGGCAGTGACGCTCAACCTGCCGGGACGACACAATGTACTGAACGCACTGGCCGCCATAGCCGTGGCGACCGAACTCGGCGTTGCCGACAACGCGATCCAGACCGCACTGGCAGGTTTCCAGGGTATCGGGCGGCGTTTCCAGATTGCCGGCGAAATCAGCACGCAGGCAGGCAGCGTGCTGTTGATAGACGACTATGCACATCACCCGGGCGAGATCGCACCGACGCTTGCCGCGGTGCGTGCCGGCTGGCCGGACCGACGCCTGGTGGTGGTGTTCCAGCCGCATCGTTATTCACGCACGCATGATTTGTTCGATGATTTCACCCAGGTGCTGTCCACGGCGGACGTGCTGTTGCTGGGTGAGGTGTACCCGGCCGGCGAAGACCCGGTTGCCGGTGCCGACGGACGTGCACTGGCGCGCGGAATTCGTGCGCGCGGCCAGGTCGACCCGGTGTTCGTCGAGCACCTGGAAGAGTTACCCGGGGTGCTGGCCGGCATACTTGCCGACGGCGATGTACTGCTGACGCTCGGTGCCGGCGATATCGGCAGCGTGGCGGCAAAACTGGTCGCGGATCTTGCCGCGGACAAACGGTGACGAACGGATGATGGCTGCCAAACAGACACAACGCTGGCGCGGTGAATTGCTGCAGGACGAGCCAATGTCGCGGCATACCTCGTGGCGTGCCGGTGGTGTGGCGCGGCATTTCTACACGCCGGTTGATGTGCAGGACCTGGCTGTTTTCCTGCAACAACTCGCTGCGGACGAACCGTTGCTGTGGGTCGGGCTCGGCAGCAACCTGCTGGTGCGTGATGGCGGGTTTCCCGGCACGGTTATTTGTGTTCACGGTGCCGTGACGATGCTGGAATGGCTGGACGATACCACCCTGCGCGCCGGTGCCGGCGTGACCTGCGCCAAGGCGGCGCGTGTCACCACGCGCGCCGGGCTGACCGGTATTGAATTCCTTGCCGGCATCCCCGGTACCGTCGGCGGCGCACTGGCAATGAACGCCGGCGCATTTGGCGGCGAGACCTGGACGCAGGTGGCGGCCGTCGAAACGATCGACCGCAGCGGTCAGCTGCATACACGCATGCCGGGTGAATACCGTGTCGGTTACCGCTCGGTACGCGGGCCTGAAAATGAATGGTTCCTGGCGGCGCATTTTGCCTTGCAGCCGGGCGATGCCGAACAGGCGCAGGCGCGCATTCGCGAGCTGCTGGCGCAGCGTGGCGCGAGCCAGCCGGTGCAGCAATACAGTTGCGGTTCGGTGTTTCGCAATCCGCCGGGCGATCACGCCGCCCGCCTGATCGAGGCGTCCGGTCTGAAGGGAAGGAAAATTGGTGGTGCGCAGGTTTCCGAGATGCATGCCAACTTTATCGTCAATACCGGTAACGCCAGTGCCGCGGATATCGAGACCCTGCTGAACCAGGTGCAGGGGACCGTCGAGCAGCAGCAGGGCGTACGACTGGAAACGGAAGTCCGCATCGTCGGTGAACACGTCGATGGCCAGTGAATTTTATGCTGGAGTGGAATGTGCATCCCCTCTCCCTCAGGGAGAGGGCCAGGGAGAGGGGAGTGGATGTCAGGCAGTTGATTTATTCGATCACCTGCCCCTCGCTTCGTACTCCCCAAACCTCCCCCGGAGGGGGAGGGGGTGTATGTGCATGTGGCAGGGAATAACCGCATGAACGCGGGCGTAACTGGTGAACAAAAGGACTATGGCAAGGTGGCCGTGTTAATGGGTGGACTGTCAGCAGAACGTGAAATATCGCTCAAGAGCGGTGCGGCCGTGCTGGCGGCATTGCGCGCGGCGGGTGTCGATGCAGAGGCGCTGGACAGCGGCGAGACCGGTTTCCATGCGCGCTTGCTGGATGGCGGGTTTACGCGCGTGTTTATTGCGCTGCATGGCCGTGGTGGTGAAGACGGCGTGATGCAGGGATTGCTCGAGAGTGCCGGCATGCCTTACACGGGCAGCGGTGTGCTCGGCTCGGCGCTGGCAATGGACAAGCTGCGTACCAAGCAACTGTGGCAGAGCACCGGTATCCCCACGCCTGCTTTCAGCTTGCTGACCTCGGCGGCAGATGTCGAAATGGTGCGCGCTACCCTGCAGTACCCGGTGATCGTCAAGCCGGCGCATGAAGGCTCGAGTATCGGTATTGCCCGGGTGGATGCGGCCGGGGAGTTGCTGGCCGCCTGGGAACTTGCCGCGCAATACGACCGCAACGTGCTGGTCGAGCAATGGGTCACGGGTGGCGAATACACGGCCGGTATCCTTGGCGAGACGGTGTTGCCGCTGATAAAGCTCGAGACGCCCAACGCCTTTTACGACTACGCAGCCAAGTACCAGTCTGATACGACGCGTTACCTGTTGCCATGTGGTCTGGATGCCGCGCAATCGTCAGCATTGCAGGCGCAGTCGCTGGCGGCGTTCCGCGCCGTCGGCGCGAGTGGCTGGGGGCGCGTCGATTTCATGCTGGACGAGGCCGGACAACCCTGGTTCATCGAGGTCAACACCGTGCCGGGCCTGACCGATCACAGCCTGGTGCCCATGGCGGCACAGGCCGAGGGCCTCGACTTCACGCAACTGGTGCTGCGCATTCTGGATACGGCGGTGCCGGCAAATGATGCGGAGGTCCGCCATGCCGGATAAGGCGATGGGTCCATTGCAGCAGTTGCAGGCCGTGCTGGTGACGCACCGTCGCTCCTTGTCCGGTCTGCTGTTGCTGGGTGTCCTGGCCATGACGGCGACACTGGCTATGCGCTGGATGTCCGATCCCTACCGCTTTCCGCTCGACGTGGTCGAGGTCAAGGGCGAGTTCCGCTATATGGAAAAGACCGCGTTGCAGCAGGCCGTTGCGCCGCATGCAACCGGCGGCTTCTTTACCGTTGACGTTGACAGTATTCGCGCCGCTGCCGAGGCGCTGCCGTGGGTTTATCGGGCAAAGGTACGGCGTATCTGGCCGGCGACCTTGCGCCTGCACATTACCGAGCAGCAGGCGGTGGCCAGCTGGAACGACAGCGGTTACCTGAATGCCGCCGGCGAAGCGTTTTACCCGCAGGCTGGCTTGTCACCGGAAGGACTGCCGCAGCTTGGCGGGCCGGATGACCAGGCGGCCCGGGTGTTGCAGCGGTATAGCGAGGTCAGCCGTACATTACAGTCACTCGCCATGCGGGTGACGCAGCTGACCATGGATAAGCGGCGTGCCTGGACATTGCAGCTGGATAACGGCGTGGAGTTGAAGCTGGGCCGTGCACATCCCTGGCAGCGATTGCAGCGTTTTGTACGCGCCTATCCGAATGTGTTTGCCGGACGCATGGCTGACCTGGGACGGGTGGATATGCGTTACAGCAACGGTTTCTCGGTGTACTGGCAGCAACAGGATGCCGGTGAAGTAATTGCAAAACGGGATACATAACAGGATGCCAAAGAAGACAGAAAAGAATTTGATTGTCGGGCTGGATATCGGCACATCCAAGGTGGTCGCGATTGTCGGCGAGGTGCTGGCCGATGGCGAGCTTGAAGTGGTCGGTATCGGTTCGCATCCGTCTCGCGGGCTGAAAAAAGGTGTTGTAGTCAATATCGAATCGACCGTGCATTCGATCCAGCGCGCCGTGGAAGAGGCCGAGCTGATGGCCGGTTGCCAGATTCACTCCGTGTACGCAGGTATTGCCGGCAGCCATATTCGCAGCCTGAATTCACACGGTATCGTCGCCATTCGTGACAAGGAAGTCAGTTCGACCGATGTCGAGCGGGTAATCGATGCGGCACGCGCAGTGGCTATCCCGGCCGATCAGAAAATCCTGCATATCCTGCCGCAGGATTTCGTCATCGATAACCAGGAAGGTATCCGCGAGCCGGTTGGCATGTCAGGTGTGCGACTGGAGGCCAAGGTACACATGGTGACGGGCGCGGTGAGTGCTGCGCAGAACATTATCAAGTGTGTGCGTCGCTGCGGTCTGGAGGTCGATGACATCATCCTCGAACAGCTGGCTTCCAGTTATTCCGTACTGACCGAGGACGAAAAGGAACTTGGTGTATGCATCGTTGATATCGGCGGCGGAACCACGGACATTGCCGTGTTTACCGAAGGCGCGATCCGGCATACAGCTGTAATTCCGATTGCCGGCGACCAGGTCACCAATGATATTGCAGTGGCGCTGCGTACACCGATGCAGCATGCCGAAGAGATCAAGATCAAGTACGCCTGCGCGCTGACGCATATGGCCAGTGCCGAGGAGAGTATCGAAGTGCCGAGCGTCGGTGACCGGCCGCCGCGCCAACTGGCACGCCATACGCTGGCCGAGGTGGTGGAGCCGCGTTACGAAGAGCTGTTGACGCTCATCCAGGCGGAATTGCGGCGCAGCGGGTTCGAGGACCTGATTGCTTCCGGCATCGTACTGACCGGCGGCAGCGCCAAGATCGAGGGCCTGGTTGATCTTGCCGAGGAAATCTTTCATATGCCGGTGCGGCTGGGTTCGCCGCAGTACGTGACCGGTCTTGTTGATGTTATACGCAACCCGATTTATGCGACCGGGGTCGGGTTGTTGCTGTTTGGTCATCACAATCGTGACCAGCGCTCGATGGATCTCGGTCTGGGCAAGGGCGTACGCGGAGTGTGGGACAGGATGAAGGGATGGTTTCAGGGAAATTTCTAGATAGTTTTGTTTAAAAGGTGTTGTTGTGTTCATCGAGGTTGGCACGGCGACAAACATAAAGTTGACGGGTTGTTTTTGTTGTTTCTGCTAAGGAGGAGACATCATGTTTGAATTACTGGACTCATGTGGACAAAGCGCGGTTATCAAGGTAATTGGCGTGGGCGGCGGTGGCGGTAATGCCGTGCAGCACATGGTAGAAGCGAATATCGATGGCGTGGATTTCATCT
>JAOULY010000125.1 GCA_029881775.1 Gammaproteobacteria bacterium | reverse complement strand
GATGGACTTGAGTTGTTGCCGGGCCATGTCGACGGCATCGAGGAAACGGGTGATTTCGTCTTCCAGCAGGTCTGCCGGAATGGCGCTTTCGGTTACTTCAATGCTGCCGCGAACGACGACGTGCGTCCGCCCGATGGCGATGCCGCGCGAGATACCGATCCCGGACAGCGACAGGCTCATGGTGTTCGCCTTGGGTGGGTCCGGGTTTGGATAATCACCTCACGGAGTGTGTCACTCGGTCTCGCCGAAGCGGTCGGCAATCAGTGCTTCGAGTGTATCAGCGGCAGCAATCTCGTCACTGCCATTGGTTATGAGAACCAGTTCCGTGCCGCGTGATGCCGCAAGCATCATGACACCCATAATGCTCTTGCCGTTTACCGTCCTGCCGTTCTTCGACAGTTCCACTTCGCTGGAGAAAGAAGAGGCCGTGGTGACCAGTTTGGCAGCGGCACGTGCATGCAGGCCAAGGCGGTTGATGATGGTGACCGGTCTTTCGTGCATGTCAGGAGGCCTGTTTCCGGGTTGATACGATGACGCCGCTGTGTGCCCCTTCGATCGCAATATCGGCGAGTCGATCGAGGTCGGTATCCGGGTAATTGAGGATGCGCAACAGCATGGGCACGTTCACTCCCGAGATAACGCGTGTGTTGCAGCACTCCAGCAGGCGTGTGGCAATATTGCTGGGAGTGCTGCCGTACAGGTCGGTCATGACCAGCACACCGTCACCCTGGTCGAGTTCTTCACAGGCGTTGCGGGCAGCCATGTACTCTTCGTCCGGGTTGCAGTCGCCTTTGATACTGATGGTTTTCACCTGTAGCGGACACTGGCACATAATCATGGTAACGGTGTCGAGCAATTCCTGCCCGAGCCGACCGTGTGTAATCAGTAACAGACCCGTGCTCATTCGAGTTCCCTGTGTCGCGTGACGATATCGCCGAACTTGCCGTCTATCTGCTTCGACAGCCGGTCCACCAGGTACACTGAGCGATGCTGGCCGCCGGTACAACCGATGGCGATACTCAGGTAGCTGCGGTTATCCGCCTTGAACTGCGGAATCCACCTGGTAAGAAATTCTTCCAGCTGCCTATAGTAATCGTTCACGACCGGTTTCTGCTCGAGAAAGTCGACCACATTTTTCTCAAGTCCGGTGTGGGCGCGCAACTCCGGTTCCCAGTGAGGGTTCGGCAGGCAGCGGGCATCGAACACGAAATCCGCGTCGGCGGGTATGCCGTGCTTGTAGCCGAACGAACGCAGCAGCAGCGAAAAACCGTTGTTATCGCCGCGCCCGGCACTGTCCATGACCAGTTGGCGCAGCTGGTGCACGTTGGTCCGGCTGGTATCGATGAACAGGTCGGCATTGGCCGCAATGGGCTCCAGCAGTTCGCGTTCCCGCGTGATTGCATCGGCCAGCGGTGTGTTCTGGCCGGACAACGGGTGCTTGCGGCGCGTCTCGCTGAAACGCTTCAGCAGCGTGGCATCGTCGGCCTGCAGGTACAGGATCTTGCAGGTAATGCCGGAGGCGCGCAGTTCCTTGAGTATGTCAGGGAAACGCGCCAGCTGGCCCGGGCGGTTGCGTGCATCGATGCAGGTCGCCACATTACTGATACGACTCAGGTGCTGTTCGTGGATTTCGTTGGCCAGCGAAGTGAGCATGCCGATTGGCAGATTATCGATGCAGTAGAAATCCAGGTCTTCCAGGGCATGCAGCGCGACACTCTTGCCTGATCCGGACAGGCCACTGATGACGACCATGCTCATGTATAGGCCTGTTCCAGCCGCCGCTTCTGGCGTTCGATGAAGGCCTCGCTGGCATCATAGCCATTGGCGATCAGGATGTGATTGCGCACCGCGGCCTCCAGCAGCACCGCCAGGTTGCGGCCCGGCCCGACCGGCAGGGTGACCTCGGGGACTTCCACGCCCTGAATGGTGCGCAGGTGGCGGCTGCCGTGCAGGCGGTCGATCTTGATGGCTTCCTCGATGTCCTGCAGCACGATAATCAGTCGCAGGTTGCGGTTTTCCTTGATCGCACTGGCGCCGAACATGGCGCGTACGTCGAGAATCCCGAGACCGCGTACCTCGAGAAAATCCCGCAGCATTTCGGGGCAGGTGCCGTTCAGTGTGTCAGGTGCGATACGGGTGAATTCAGGCGCATCATCGGCAATCATGCGGTGTCCGCGGGTAAGCAGTTCGAGCGCCAGCTCGCTTTTGCCGATACTGGATTCGCCTGTGATCAGTACGCCGGTACCCATTACCTCCATGAAAACGCCATGCAGGGTGATGTTGCGGGCGAAGTAATTGGTCAGGTAATAATGCAGGATACTGATGGCTTCTTCGCTCTGTACGCTGGCGGACAGCAGCGGGGTGAGGTTTGACTTGGCTGCGATCCTGAGATAGTCCGGCACCTCCAGGTTACGGGTGACGATTATCAGCCGCGTCGCGCCGGAGAACAGCTGCTTGACCGCGTCGTTGCGAGAATTCTTTTTCAGATCATCGAGGTACTTCAGCTCATGCTCGCCGAGGATCTGGATGCGATGCTGGCTGATCAGATTCAGATGGCCGACCAGCGAGGTTTCACTGTCGCCATCCTCGGTGGTGTGTATCGGGTTGTCCTGCTGTTCCGTGCCGCTTACCCACTTCAGCCCGAGTTTATCCTGCAGCGCAGAATACAGGGTCTTGGTGTCAAGCTTCGTCGTCATGCAGGTATACGCCGCTGCTCCCATTGCGTCAGCAAATCGAGCAGGCACTTGTCTGTCTGGCAGTTACGCAAAGCTTCGCAAATGGCCGGGTCGCTGAAGATCTCGGCAATGGTCGACAGGACCTGCAGGTGTTCCTCGGTTGAGTCCTCCGGGACCAGTAGCGAAAATACCAGGTCGACGTTCTGTCCGTCGGCGGCATCGAAATCAACTGGCGGGTCGACACGGATAAATGCGCATATCGGGGCATCAAGTGCTGCCAGCCGGCCGTGCGGCAGTGCCACACCATGGCCGAGACCGGTACTGCCGAGCTTTTCACGGTTGACCAGCGAATCGAATATTTCCTGCTGCGACAGCTGCTGGGAACTGCTGCCGAGCAGCTCCGCGAGTTCTTCGAGCAGGCGTTTCTTGCTGCCGATGTCGTCGCAACAGACGACCCGGTCAGGTGATAGTAGGGTTGTAATGTCCATGGATGTAGTCAGGGTAGCCGACCGTGCAACAGGGTTACCCCTGTTGCACGGCAGGTTTTAAAGTTCCCGTGCGATTGATCCCTCGCTGCGATGGTGGTCGGTCATTTTTTCTTTTTGCTTTTTAACCTGGCGCTCCAGTTTGTCTGTCAGGGCGTCAATGGCGGCGTACATGTCTTCCTGGACCGAGTCGGCGAACAGGTTGCCCCCGTTGATATGCAGCGTGGCTTCTGCCTTGTGTCGCAGTTTCTCGACGCTGAGCACGACATGAATGTTCTGGACGATATCGAAGTGACGTTCCAGCCGCTCCATCTTGGTGTTGACGTAGTTGCGTAATGGATCAGTCAGGTCGACGTGGTTTCCTGTCAGGTTTATTTGCATGGTAACGCTCCTGTTTGCTGGCCTATGCCAGTCGCTTGCGCTCGTTTGAAGGGGAAATGGAAAGTGATTCACGGTACTTGGCAATCGTGCGGCGGGCGACCTTGATGCCCTGTTCGGCAAGCACGTTTGCCATCTTGTTGTCGCTCAGTGGTTTGGTCGGGTTCTCGGCCGCGACCAGCTTCTTGATAATGGCCCTGATTGCCGTGGCGGAGCATTCCCCGCCGGTTTCGGTGGCGACGTGGCTGGAAAAGAAGTACTTGAACTCGAAAATGCCGCGCGGTGTATGCATGTATTTGCGTGTGGTGACGCGGGATACAGTGGATTCATGCATCTCGATGGTTTCAGCAATACTGCGCAGCACCATGGGTTTCATGGCTTCCTCGCCGTAGTCGAAAAAACCCTGCTGTCGCTCGACAATGGTGCTTGCCACCTTGAGCAGGGTTTCGTGACGGCTTTGCAGGCTTTTCAGGAACCAGCGGGCCTCCTGCAGGTTGTCACGAAGGTAATTGTTCTCCTTGCTGTTGCTGCCGCGTTTCACCATGTTCGCATAGAGCGAATTGATGCGCAGTTTCGGCAGCGATTCGTTGTTCAGCTCAACTGTCCACTTGCCGTTTTTCTTCACGACATAAACATCAGGGACAATATATTCAGGTTCGGTAGTGTTGAATTGTGAACCGGGCCGCGGGTTGAGCGTCTGTACCAGCTCGATGACCTGCTGCAATTCATCCGTGGACAGTTTCATTTTCCTTGCCAGCCGGCTGTAGTCACGGTTGCTCAGCAGGGTGAAATGGTCGCGAATGAGGGTGGTGGCATGTTGCAGCAAGGGGGTTTCCGGGTCGAAGTGTGACAGCTGCAACTGCAGGCATTCCTGCAAACCGCGTGCGCATACACCGATCGGGTCCAGTTGCTGGATGCGATGGATAACCGCCTCGATTTCGTCCTGCTCGATGTCCGGGTGTTCATCCAGCAATGCATGCAGTTCTTCCACCGATATTTGCAGATAGCCGTCATCATCGATTGAATCGATGACGGTATGGGCAATCAGCTGGTCAGTCTCCGAGAAGTTGGTCAGTTCCACCTGCCAGGTGAGGTGGTCATGCAGGCCGTTACCGCTGATGGTGACGGTTTCCATGATGTCGCGGTTGTCGGACATGTCCGGTGCGCTGAAGCTGGTGGCGCCGGTATCGAACACGTCATCCCAGCTGCTGTCGACCGGCAATTCGTCCGGGATGGTCTCGTTTTCACCCTCGGCCTGGGTGGTGCGCTCGGCCGCTTCTTCGTTGCCGGCAGTGCTGCCGGTTTCGCCATCGGGCGTTTCATTGCCGGACCCGTCGTCCTGGTCAAGCATCGGGTTGGATTCCAGTGCTTCCTGGACCTCGGCTTGCAGTTCAAGTGTGGAAAGCTGTAACAGGCGGATTGCCTGCTGCAGCTGGGGCGTCATGGTCAGGTGCTGACCGATTCTGAGTTGAAGAGATTGCTTCATTAATTGTTTGTCGGACGGTACATGGTTCCGTCTGTGCCGTTCCTATTTAGTATAGTGCATGATCCATGCCATGCGAGCAATACACCTTCGGTAGTATTTGAAAACACTGACTATTATCTTCCATTTATAGCCTGAAGTCTGTACCGAGGTAGACCTCGCGTACCTGCTGGTCGGCAAGGATGGTGGCCGGCTGGCCGGCGGCAATTATGCGGCCTTCACTGAGGATGTAGGCGTGGTCACAGATTCCCAGCGTTTCGCGTACATTGTGGTCGGTAATCAGCACGCCGATGCCACGGTCGCACAGGTGGCGGATGATGTGCTGAATATCGACCACCGATATCGGGTCGACCCCGGCAAAGGGTTCGTCCAGCAGGATGAAGTTCGGATTGGCGGCCAGCGCACGGGCAATTTCCACGCGGCGGCGTTCACCGCCCGACAGGCTGACGCCGGGTTGTTCCGCCAGGTGACCGATATGCAGTTCGTGTAACAGCGATTCCAGCTGTTCTGCGCGCGAGTGACTGTCCAGGTCCTTGCGAATTTCCAGCACGGCCATGATGTTCTCGGCGACTGACAGCTTTCTGAAGATCGATGCATCCTGTGGCAGGTAACCGACACCGTGTCGCGCGCGTACATGCATTGGCTGGCCGGTCAGATCGGTGCCGTTGATTTCAATGCTGCCGCTACCGCAGGGGATGATGCCGACAATCATGTAGAAGCAGGTGGTCTTGCCGGCCCCGTTGGGGCCGAGCAGGCCGACGACCTGGCTACTCTCGACTGTCAGTGACACATCGTCGACGACGCGCCGTGACTGGTAGGTCTTGCCGAGATTGAAGGTTTGCAGACGGCTCATTCGTCGGGCGTCTGTTCGTCGGGTTGCCAGTTCCTGGGTTGCAGGATTATGCGCACGCGTCCGTCCGGTCCGTCGCCGCCAGCATCAAGGGTGTTGTCCTTCAGGTTGACGACGATTCGATCGCTGCTGAATTCCTCGGTCTCCTCGCGCCAGATGCGGGCGTTGCCCAGCAGAATCATGCGTTGATTGCCCGCCTGGTATTCGATCTTGCCTGCCTGGGCGTGCTGGTCGTTGTCCTCGCCGTCGGGTCGCTGCGAATAGCTGGCGGGCTGGCCCGAGAGAATCAGTTTATCCACCTGGCTGTTTTTCAGGTAAACCGACAAACGATCACCGCGCAGGTGCAGGGTGCCCTGGCGCAACAGTACGTTGCCTTCATAAATGCTGAGACCCTTGCCTTCATCCAGTGTCGCCTTGTCCGCTTCTATTTCTATCGGCTGGTTACGGTCACTCGACAGGCCC
>JAOULY010000124.1 GCA_029881775.1 Gammaproteobacteria bacterium | reverse complement strand
CCACTCGAAGCGACCGTCAAAGCCTTGCGGCCACAGTACATGATAGGCAAAGAATACGGCGAGGTTAATGACCACGCCGACGACCGCCGCGGTGATGCCGGTTAACGGCGCGGTAAATTTCAAATCACCGCGTGTTGCCTCGACGGCCGGGCCGCCCAGCAGGATAAACAGGAATGACGGCAAAAAGGTAAACAGGGTGGCAACCGCCGCGCCGGCCGCACCGGCCAGCGGTAGCATCTCCGGGCCAAACAGTTCACGCGTCCAGCCGCCGACGAAACCAACAAACGCAACCACCATGATGAGTGGTCCCGGCGTCGTCTCGCCCAGCGCGAGGCCATCGATCATTTGTGTGCCGCTCAACCAGCCATAGTGTTCAACACCGCCCTGGTACACATAGGGCAGCACCGCGTAGGCACCGCCAAACGTGACCAGTGCCGCCTTGGTGAAGAACACCCCCATTTGCGTGAGCGTACCGTCCCACCCCCAGCTGGCTATCAGCGCCAGCAGAACGCCTCCCCCAATCGCGAGGCCGATAAACGCGAGCAGAATCGTGCGCCCCCATTTAAAACTGGCATGTGGCGGCACCGGCGTATCGTCATCGATTAACGCGGGGCCGTACGATGCTTGCGATGCGGCATGATGCCCGCCTGCCTTGAAATAAGCCGGTGTCAGGTGCGACCCGATGTAGCCGATGATGCCGGCCGCCAGCACGATGTACGGGAAAGGCACCTTCAGCGCAAAGATGGCAATAAATGCGAGCACGGCCAGGCCACGCAGAACGTTATTTTTCAGTGCGCGTGAACCGATGCGCCAGGCGGCGAATACCACGATGGCCGTGACTGCCGGCTTGATGCCATACAGCACGCCCTCGACGGCCGGCATGTTGCCGAAGGCCAGGTACACCCATGTCAGCCCCATCAGTATGAACAGCGACGGCAACACGAACAGTACGCCCGCCATGATGCCGCCCCACACACCGTGCATCAGCCAGCCAATGTAGGTGGCCAGCTGCTGTGCCTCGGGCCCCGGCAAGACCATGGTGTAATTGAGCGCATGCAGAAAACGGTGCTCGGATATCCAGCGGCGGCGCTCGACCAGCTCCTGGTGCATCATGCTGATCTGGCCGGCCGGCCCGCCGAAACTGATGAAACCGAGCTTGAGCCAGTAAAGAAAGGCCTCGCCGAACGTGGCATGAGGCGGGCGCGCGCTGTCGTCCTGAGCTGTAGTGGACATGATAGAAACCCTGTTATTGATATTGGTACGGGACTGACTGCGATGGATTATAGCGCTGTTGTCAGCTGGCAGGCGGTGGCGGAGCCGCCTGGCAGAAATTAATTCAGGTCAACGGCAAATCGCCTCAACAGCTCCATCGGCACAATTTCAAGTGCACGCCGATGCGTACGCGTGACATGGACACGCGGCGCACGGTCATTTTCATAGGCCTCCAGCCAGCGTGCGGCGCACATACACCAGCGATCGCCCGGCTTCAGGCCGGGAAAGCCATGCTCGGGGGCGGGCGTGGTGAGGTCATTGCCGCGAAAACGGGAAAATTCGAGGAATTCCCGCGAGGCCTCGATGCACACCGTGTGCGAACCGGTATCCTCAGCACAGGTATTGCAGTGGCCGTCGCGGAAGAAACCGGTCACCAGGTCTTCGTTGCATGGTGACAGCGGCTCCCCCAGCACATTGATGGCATCGTCCATTTCCATACATGTCGCTCACTTTGGCTGTGTTGGCCAGCCGGACCCCGGGCCGGCTTACAACACACGCATCAGCCCGGCATCAGGCACAGCCGATGCTTTTGTACCCGGTCACACTGTCCGGTCCGGCACTATCAACGCATAACCCAGCTGCCGTCACGCTGTCGACAGGCATCGCCATAGACCTGTTGTTTTCTTCCACCGATTACCGCACGCGTGGTGTACTCGCGGCAGTAGCGCCCGTCCTGGTGACGATAGGTCTTGACCGGTGTCACGGCAAAGTCGGTACCCGTGTCCGGGTCATGCCAGTAGACGGATTCCCGGTCCGGCGCATGTTCGAGCGCCTGTCCAACACACTGCCGGTCTGTTGCGTCCATGTGACGCCCGATTGAGCGGCCGACAATCACACCGATAACGGTACCGGCGATCGTGGCCGCGGTGCGGCCCGAACCCTTGCCGATCCGTGAGCCGGCCATGCCGCCGACAACACCGCCCAGCACGGCACCCAGCCGGTCGCGGTCACAACGCCCGCGGCGTATATAGTCGCTTTCATACTCCCGGTCATGCCAGGGCAGTGCCGGGCGGTAGTCATAACTTCCCTTGTGCTTGTTGCGGTATCCATGCGCCGGCGCCCAGGGCGGTGGCGTGGCAAATACCGGTGCCGCAATGGACAGCATCACCAGGGTGGCGAGCGTGGAATTAAGAAACTTGAGAGCAGACTTGTGCATGGCTTCATCCCGATTTGACTTGTTCAGGTAACCAATAATAGCCCTGCCGGCGCTAAAAAACTGCAGCCGAATCACAGATTACGCCAGAAAATTACAGGCTCAGCCATCTTGGCGGGTCGGCATAGGCGCCCGGGTAGCGTGTCTGTCGATTATTATCCCGTAACAGTCTTATGGCCGCTGCAGCGGCGCCTCAACCGCTTCGCGCTGCTCCCTGCCAAGCAGCAGTTCTATAAGCTCGAGCGCAAAATCCATTGCCGTGCCGGGACCGCGCGATGTAACGACCCGCCCGTCAACAACAACGGCGTCATCTACATAGTCAATGCCGGGGATGTCGTTTACATCGATACCACCCGGGAAACTGGTGGCACGGCGATCGTCCAGCAGGCCGGCTTTCGCCAGCACCCGCGGTGCTGCGCAAATCGCGGCCGCATATCGACCATTTGCATGCAGCTTTTTCACCAGCGCAATGATGCGCGGATCGTCACGCAGGTGGTCGGCACCTGGCAGTCCACCGGGCAACGCGATCATGTCAAAGTCTGATTCAAGTACCGCATCGAGTGTTGTATCGGGCAGCAGCACTGTGCCACGCGAGGCGCGCACCGGTTGATCGTCAAGCCCCGCGGAAACGACCTCGATACCCGCACGGCGCAACAGGTCGATAATGGTAACGGCCTCGAGTTCTTCACAACCCTGTGCTAGCGGGACGAGTACCCTTGCCATGCAAGTTTCCTTTCTTTCTGACGCGCAATCAGTTGTGCGACAGGTACTAATTGTAGTCCCTGTTCTTCAAGCCGTGGCAATTCCTCTCGCAGCACCTTTAATGTTGCCGGGTGAGGATGCCCGATAGCCAGCGCGGAACCGTCACGACGCGCACGCTCGACCAGTTCGCGAAACTGTTTACGAATGGCCTGCGGCGTAGGCTCGTTATCGAGGAACACGTTACGCGAGGCATTGGGTATGCCGTAGGCCTGCGCCATGTCGGCAGCCACGGTCTCGGCGGTGGTGCGACTGTCAATGAAAAACAGTTCGCCATGTGCATTCAGCGCCTGCATCAGCCAGGCCATATAACTGCTGGTCGAGGTGAGCAGGCTGCCGCGATGATTATTAATCCCGCTGACATGGGGAATGGCTGCGATATTGCGCGACAGCGTGTCGAGGAACTCGGGCTGCGGCATATCAGCCATGAGTTCGCCGCTATGGCGGTGATGCGCCTGCTGTCCGAGTGCCTGCATGGGCAGGTGCAGCATGACCTCTTTTTTATTGTCGTGCGCGAGTTTTGCCAGCTCGACAGTATGCTCACCCCCCGGCAGAAAAGACATGGCCACCGGACCGGGCAGGTTAATCGCACGCATGCCTTTCGTTACCTGGGTACCGAGGTCGTCGATTATCAGGGCGATAACCGGCGAGCGACCGGCGGGCGATCCGGTTTCCGTCGCGCAGACGAACGCCGGCAGGCAGAGTAACAACAGGGTAAGCCACTGTTGTCGCCTTGCCGGCCGGGGTTTCATGAATTACTGGATTCGCGCCTGCAGGATAGCAAGGCCCTTGAGCAGGTTAAGCGCTTCATAGAGCATGTAATCATCTTGCAGCATCTGCTCGGTATCGTCTGCCTTGCCGTTCTTGTCATCTTTCTTTTTGCTGGTACCGTTACCGTTGTCGAGGTGACCCGACAGGTCCGCCTCTTTCAGCGGATCGATACCTTTCTTTTTCTTGGCTGACAGCTCCAGCGGCTCCAGCTCGATATCCGGCGTAATGCCCTCGGCCTGGATGGAACGGCCGGATGGCGTGTAATAGCGCGCGGTCGTAAGCTTCAGCGCCGAATCGCTGCTCAGCGGCAGGATCGTCTGTACCGAACCCTTGCCGAATGTTTTTGCGCCGAGGATGATGGCACGCTTGTGGTCCTGCAGCGCACCCGCCACGATCTCGGACGCGGAAGCCGAGCCCTGGTTAACCAGTACCACCAGCGGCGCACCATCGATGACGTCATCCGGCGTGGCGTTGAAACGCAGGCTGGAATCGGCAATGCGGCCTTCCGTGTAAACGATCATGCCCTTGGTCAGGAAGGCGTCCGATACGGCCACTGCACCGTTCAGTACCCCGCCTGGATTGTTGCGCAGATCGAGCACCAGCCCATCGAGCCGGCCGTTGTTTTCCTTTTTCAGCCGGTTGATGGCGTCGACAAGATTGTCAGCGCTTTTCGACTGGAACTGTGAAATACGCAGGTACGCGTAACCAGGCTCCAGCATGCGGGACTTGACGCTTTTCACCTTGATGATATCGCGTGTGATAGTGATCTTCACCGGCGCGTCCAGGCCTTCGCGCACGATGGTCAGCACGATGTCGGTACCCGGCTTGCCACGCATCAGCTTGACCGCGTCACCAAGTGTCATACCTTTCACCGGCGTATCGTCGAGCCGGATAACCAGGTCGCCTGCCTGCACCCCCGCGCGCTCCGCAGGTGTATCGTCGATCGGGGCGATCACTTTCACAAAACCGTCTTCCATCCCGACCTCGATGCCGAGGCCGCCGAACTGGCCGGTGGTACCGACCTGCAGCTCGGTAAACTGTTCGGAATCAAGATAGGCCGAATGCGGATCCAGACCGGAGAGCATGCCGCGAATGGCGTTCTCGATCAGCTCCTTGTCATCCACGTCGACCACGTAGTCGTTCTTGATGCGGCCGAACACGTCGCTGAATGTGCGCAACTCCTCGACCGGTAGCGTGGCACGCGTTGACTCGCGTTCGGCGAATACACCGTGCCCGATCGAAATGAATACACCGGTCAACAGCCCGGTTATCAACAGGAAAATATTATTAAGTCTGGGTTTCATGATCTTTAGTCCGTTCGGCGCGAGCCCGGGGTTGTGGGCCGCACTCCAGTAAAAACCTACGATATCACAGCACTGCTTCCAGCGGTATCGGCCTTAGGTCGGATGGTCTTGATTCAAGGGAATATTCTCGCCGGCCACAGTCTCAGACAGGGAAATCGGCATGAAATTCAACTGGCGCCGGCTAGCGGGCCGCCTTCAGCGTACGCGGCTGGCCATGGAACCAGCCACGCGGGTCGATCGGCTGGCCATTCTTGCGCAACTCCAGGTACAGCGCCGAACTCGACTGCCCGCCACTGTTGCCGGCCGCGGCAATGACATCGCCGCGCTCCACCCATTCGCCAACGCCCTTGTAAAGGCTGTTATTGCTGCCATACAACGACATATAACCGTCGCCGTGCTCGATAATCATCAGCAGGCCGAAACCACGCAGCCAGTCAGCAAAGGCCACCCGCCCCTTGGCAATGGCCTGTACGTCGGTATCCGCATAAGTGGCAATAACCACGCCGCGCGAACGGCTATTGCCTACACCCAGCTGCTCGCCATAGTTACGCGCCAGCCGCCCCGGAACCGGCCAGTGTAATTTACCCTTCAGCGACTTGAGCGGCTTGTCGAGATCACCGATGGGGATATCCAGCAAGGCCTTGCGCAGTTCCTCCACCAGCTTGCCGAGACGTTGTTCGTCCTGTTGCAGTGTCTCAAGCTCCCTGGATTTGTCACCAAGATGCCGCTCGATCCCGGCAAGCACCTCGCGCTGACGTGACTGTTCTTCGGTGAGCGCCGCTGTCTGCGACTGCTGCTCGCCCTGCAGCACTGCCAGGTCGGCGCGCTGCTCGATTAATACCTGTTCATTCTCATGCAGCTGTGTGAGCGCTGCCCTGAATGTATCCATGCGCGCGGTGCGGGCACGGGTAAAATAGCCCTGGTAGATGAGCATGCGCGACAATGAAGCAGGATCCTCCTGGTTAAGCAGCAGTTTGACACGCTGCTGGCGGCCGGCCAGATAACTTGCGCGTATTTCTTTCGCCAGTTGCGCGCGCATGGCGGCCAGTTTGCGACGCTCTGCCTGCTGCGCCACCTCAAGCTTTTCCAGC
>JAOULY010000123.1 GCA_029881775.1 Gammaproteobacteria bacterium | reverse complement strand
ACCCCAGGCAGAAGCGGATGTGGAAGCAATGGCCAGCGTTGCAGCTGTAATAATCGTTGCGATAGTTTTCATTGTTACTCTCCAGAATAAGTTTGAAAGTTGTTGGTCCTAAATCTTGTGGACAGGTATTAGACTATAAGAGCTTATTAAAATAAGCAATAGCTAATTTAATAAATTGTTTAAATAATTTATACTTTTGTATAGTTTCTTTTATAAACATAAGGTTACAAGGCAATAAAAAGGGAGAAAACGGCCTGCCCCCTGTTATTTGGCGGCGAAAAGTGGTCCTGCCGACGACAAAACAGCCAAAACAGCCAAAACAGCCAGTGAAAACCGCAAATCGTGGCAGTCAGTCGTCAATATTTTGGCCAAGGCGGGTTATGATGGATAAATGAACCATGCACGGCACAGGTCGCTGTTGGCCATTATCGAGCTCGGGGGTTATCCGAACTTTCGGCCACTTTACGAGGCGCTGGGTTACACGGTGGCGATTGAGACGCGTATGCGCAAGGCGATCGGCTACCTGAAACACAATGTGCCGGATGTCATTGTTGCGGAGTTTAATTTCCAGTCCGACTTCCGTGACCGCACCAGCAGCCTTGAATCCCTGCTGGCTGTCGTGCAGCGCCTGCCGGACACACAGGTGATCGTTTTCTATGACAGGGAATTTACCCCCCAGTTTGAGAAGTTGCGTAGCCGCTTGCCGGTTCACCACGCGTTGACCTTCCCGGTCGACGAGGCATCGCTCCGCTTGTGTTTGCAGGGCGTTGCAATCGAGCCGCCGAGCGCGCATGTTTTGACATGATGGATGGGCACTATTATGAATAATGAAAATCGGGTACCGCTTATGAAAAAAATAATCTCGCTTATGGTTTTTGCATGTGCATCGTTGTCATTCGTTGTCGAGGCATCCGAATTGCGGGTGCGGGTATTCGAACGTGGTGGCAATATTCCCTTGCCAGGTGTTTCGGTTTGCCTTGGCACAAGTGCGAGGCTTGACCAGTTCGGTTCGTCAAGGACGGACGGCAATGGTTATGTGCTTTTCACTGAAGTGCCACGCACCCGGATTGTTGTGACTGCCTCCATGAACGGGTACAAGTCGGAACAGGAATCACTGGTGACCTCGAATGCCAGCAGGATGCTGGTACTGTCGCTGTCTGGTGGCGGCGGCGGGACGGATTGCGCTGTCGGTGACAAGGTTGGCGCGCAAGCGTCTGTCGAACTCAAGGTCATGCGTTTCACTGTCAACAAGGGTGAAAAGCAGACCGGCAATCGCACGGTCAGCCTGGATAACAGCGTGAGTGGCATGGCCACCCAGTACCGTGCCAGTGAGCGACGCGATATGGAGGGCGCTGAATGGCAGTACTATGCCACTGCGCCTGAATTTACCCTGAGCGAGGGGCCGGGCCTGAAACGTATTTACCTGCAGGTCAGGCGGCATTCGACTGTTAACGGCGCCACCCTGGAGACATTGTCGCCGGTCGTTCAGGATACAATTCGTTTGCGCTGACAGGCGCACGCGGGTTTTCAGGGTTTGCCGTCCCGCTACGGTCGTTTCGGGCGTCCCTCGAATTTAACGATGGACTGGTTGATGACATCGTAGGGGAAAGACTCGAAGGCCTGGTAGTCCTGTAACGCCTGGTGAATGATATCGATGATGTCGATTACATTTGTTTCGTCCGCGCGCTCCGGGTAAACCAGCGCCTGCAGGCCCAGCATCCCGCCGGTCTGTACCTTGATCTCGCGTGCATGCGGCAGCGGCCCGTGCGGGGCATGTGTCTGGTGCAGGGCGAAACGGGCATTAGTGCGCATGCAATCCAGGCATTCGCCGCATGTTGCCTGGCCTTCTTCCGAGGTGCAGGCAATGCCTTCACGGTCGGCCAGGTGGAAGCGTCGCGACCGGCTGCAGGTGCTGCGCCGTGAGTTGATGGTCTTTTCGAAGACGCAACGCCGCTCATTGACTGCGTTGTAGGTATCCTTGTACGCGGTTTCTTCCATTGTATGCCCGGCTTGCGCCGCCTACTTTTCCCATTCCTTGGCGATCGGTTCTTCCCGGTATTCGGTCAATTCCTTTTCCGCCTGTGCCTCGGTTGGCGAAAAATTGATCTTGTAGATCTGGTTCTGTTCCAGCGGCTGTTCCTTGCGCAGGCGTTTGACCTCGTTCTTCGCTTCCCTGAAGTTTTCGTATGCAGTGACCAGCGTGGCTGATTTCCGGTTGGACTCGTTGCTGGTTACGACAAATATAAAATATGGCATCTGGATGCTCCGTGGAACCTGTCAGGATGTCGGAATTATATCAGGCGTTTGATCGCCGTATCAGGACATCGTCAGCTGGCATTGAATGCATGGTAACCGGTATGCAGGCGCTTGTATTTCCTGATCATGATAATGGTTTTGAGTATGGCGGGCTGATCGATGCGTGCGAGTGACAGGCCGATGCGGATGCCGCGAATATCATCACCGTCAGTATCGATATCGATGAACTGGTGCTTGCCGGTCGCGTGTGAGCCACCGGCAGCCGCTGCATCGGGATGGGCGAGCGTCATGATGTTAGCGTCCCAGATCACCGGCCGGCCGGCGAATGTGCCGATAAAACGAATATGTGCGCAGCTGTCCTGCGGCGGTGACATGTGCAGGTACTCGGCCCGCTCGCTTTCCAGGCGTTTACTGAAGGCGGCAATGCTTGCGGCTGCGGGCTTACTCATCAAGCAGGATGGCTTCGACCAGGGCGTTGTGCATGATGATGCAACCGGTGTGTCGTCCCAGTCCGTCCACGCTGTAGTCGAAGGTATAGGTGCGTTGCAGGCCGGGGCCGTACTTGCCGGAGAAGACCGGCCTGATGCCCTGCAATGCCGCCGACCCGTCCAGGAACTGTAATCCGCGGCTTTTGCAGGTCTCGCGTGCGGTACGCAAGGCCTTGTCGCGCGTTTGCGAACTGTATTGCCAGAACAGCACGGAAACCAGGATGATCAGCAGCAGTGCCAGTGTTGACATGACTTGATGGACGGGGCGGTCAGTGGACGCGAACGCGGACGGGCAACAAGGCCGGCCGGTTATTTGTTTTCGTCGTGCTCGCCGGGGTGAATGCGCTTGAAAATTTCTTCGCGGTGTACTTCAACATCTTTCGGCGCCTTGATGCCGATTCTGACCTGGTTTCCCTTTACGCCCAGGACCGTCACCGTGACATCATCACCAATGATGAGCGATTCGCCGACTCTGCGCGTCAGAATAAGCATGTGTAAATAGACTCTGGGGGTGGGGATAGAGCATCGATTTATATCCGTGTACAGCGGTAAAGTCAAATCATTGTCACGCTTGTTCACGGATGAACGTCCCGGACTGCTGCCGGAAATTAACGGTAATGAAGGCGATGCCGGTTGTAAATTGCCCTGTGTCGCGTGTGCGGTTGCAGAAGATAACGCGGCCGATTGCGCTGACAGCTTCAGCCGAGAGGCGGATTATCTGCTCGGCCCTGAGTGGGGCGGGGGTTTGCAGTTGCAGACCCATGGGCGACAGGTCACGGAGTGTGGCATGCAAACCTGCGCATTCAGTATCGAGGTAGACAGTAACCGGTGCGTGGTAAGTCATGCGTTCGCAGGCGCGTTTTGCCGAGCCAACGGCCCGCAAGGTGTTTGCTGCCTGCAAGGGTGCGCCGCAGCCGGCGCAGAACGGCGTTGGCAATACTGAAATGTCAGGTGGGCGCGGTGAGCGGCAGAATGCGCACAGCGACATGTCGATCGGTGCTGCGGTTTTTTCAGTGTAGCCGTTTTTCCCGGTCCTGTTGCCGCTGGATTGGGCAGACCGGAACAGCCCCTCGCGATCGCCGAGAAATGTAGCATCATAGGCTGCGCGTTGTTCGGGGTTTGACAATACGCGGTAGGCCTCGTTGAGGATGCTGGCATTCCATTCATCTCCACCAAGGTCCGGGTGCATTTTGAGTTTTTGCATCTGGGTGCGGTAACTCGCCTTGACGATATCGACCGGCGCGTCCGGCTGGACATGCAATATGCGGTAGTAGTTGCGGCGGTTCTTCATTGCTCGGACCTGTTCCCTGTCACACAACAGTATCGAACCGGCAGCGATTTACCTGAATACCGGCGGCCCCGGTCCAGACCTTAATATATAGGTCCTGGCGGGCGTGGTGCCAGGCAAGACCGGTGAAATATTTCAAAATATCATATAAAACAAGAGGATGCATTGAATTGTGTTCGTGGTCACGGTGCCTGTAATTAACCGTGTCCGGTCACAGTCAGGGCTAAAGGTTATGGCTGCGGGGCCGTTAAGCCAGTCGGAGGCGGTGAATATTACAGGAAGTGATATATCCGCCAATTACAAACCGGGTCCAGGGAAGGGCAGCAAAACCGGTTCATGCCTGGACAAAAAGGAGATTTACCATGGCACTTTCCATAAACACCAACGTCATGTCGTTGGCAGCACAGCGCAATCTGAACCGCACACAGGGCGGACTCCAGACATCCATCGAACGTTTGTCATCCGGTCTGCGCGTTAACAGCTCCAAGGACGACGCGGCTGGTCTTGCCATTGCATCACGTATTGATGCACAGGTTCGCGGCCTGAATGTGGCTGTCCGTAATGCGGGCGATGCCATCTCGCTGGCACAGACGGCTGAAGGCGGTCTGAATGAAATCACCAACATGCTGCAGCGTATGCGTGAACTGGCCGTACAGTCAGCCAACGCCACCAACAGCACCAGTGACCGTGCCAACCTGAACGCCGAGTTCCAGGCCCTGAACACGGAAATCACTCGCCAGATCGGCGCCACCAAGTTTAACGGTATTGCCGTTCTGAGTGCTGCCACAACCCAGACCTTCCAGGTCGGCGCTAACGCTACGGATACAATTGCTGTGACAACCAGTGCGGTCTCGGCGGCACCGGGCGGCGATATTACGAGTGCTGCCAATGCCACCACTGCACTTGGTACCGTCGACACGGCGCTGGATACGGTAACTACTACCCGCGCGACCTACGGTGCGGTGCAGAACCGTTTCGAATCGGTTATCAATAACCTGACAGTAGCGTCCGAGAACCAGGCGGCTGCACGCAGTCGTATCATGGATGCCGATTTCGCAATGGAAACGGCAAACCTGACGCGCCTGCAGATTCTGCAGCAGGCCGGTACCGCGATGGTTGCCCAGGCAAACCAGGTACCGCAGTCAGTGTTGTCACTGCTGCAGTAAAAAGTTGCAAGGAAGCGTGTCGGGCATGGATGCCTGGGATTCTTCCGATTTTGCAAAGGGTGGCTTCACCGGGCATGGACGCCCGGTGGGCCCCCGCCTTTTAGCAGGTGGTTACTATGAATGAACTAGTTACACAACAACTGTCGCAGGTGGCCGCAGGGATTGTGACTCACCAGGGTCGGCAACCTTCGCAGGCTGGCAGGGCAGTGCCTGCAGTTACCGGTATTGACAAGTCCCACACAAAGGTTGATGCAAGCGAAAAGCGCGAAAACGATGTGCAGACTGCGGACAAGCTGCCAGAGGTAGTCGAAGAGCTGAATGCGATGCTGCAGGAAATGAATCGCAGTATACGTTTCAGTGTCGATGATGACAGCGGGCGGATTGTCGTCAAGGTCATTGATATGACGAACGACGAGGTTATTCGCCAGATTCCTTCCGAGGACATGATGTCGCTCATCAGGCATGTCGGCGATAGCCAGAGCCTGTTGTTTAACGAAGAAGCCTGATTGCAGTTTTGCGCAGTCAGATGACAGGGATACTTGAGACATGTTGAGTGCAGCGGGGATAACTTCGGGGCTGGATGTTGATTCTATCGTTTCGCAGTTAATGGCCCTCGAGCGGCGCCCGCTCAACCTGCTGCAGCAGAAGAAAAATACGATAGACACGCGTATCAGCGCCTATGGCGACCTGAAAAGCGCGCTGTCGACATTTCAGGATGCCATGAAAAAACTCAGCTCGCCTGAGGCCCTGAAAATATACAACGCCACATCAGGGAACGACGCGGTGTATACGGCGTCGGCTACCGATACAGCAGCCGCATCTACCTACGGCATAGAGGTTATACGGCTTGCCGAACGGCACAAGTTCGCCTCCCAGGAACTGCCCGCTACAAACACTATCGGCGGGAAAAACAATGACGCCCTGACTATCCAGGTAGGTACCGATCCCGCAAATACGCTGACAGTGGACCTGGGTACGGCCAGTACGCTCGGTGATATCAAGGATGCTATTAACAACTCTACTGCCAATCCGGGCGTCAGCGCGACGATCGTATTCGGCAACAGCGGCAACCAGAAGCTGATCATTACCGCCAGCGACAGTGGTTCCGCGAATGCGCTGACACTGTCATATGCAGGCAGGGTCAAGGCCGCTGAT
>JAOULY010000122.1 GCA_029881775.1 Gammaproteobacteria bacterium | reverse complement strand
ATGAGAGTGGTGCCGTTACTGTGGGTGACGGCGTTCACGCTGTCGGGTGCGGGCAGGCCGGTGGCAGCCAGGTGTTCGGTGGCGCGTTCGCCGGACAGGCCAATGCGCAGAAAATTCTCCGTGGCGTCTTCCAGCGTGACATCGGCGCGCAGGACATACATACGCAGTCGCTGCAGCACCGCATCCAGTGAATCCAGCGGGAGACGCAGGTACCAGGTATCACCGACCCTGAACAGGCGCATCAGGCCGAGTATGCGCCCCTTGGGTGTGCAGAAGGCGCTTAGCTGGCTGCTGGACTGGTCGACGGCGTTGCTGTCGTTACTCAGTTGGGACTGGAGGAAGCTACCTGCATCTGCCCCGTATGCGGCGATGACGCCCATGAACCCGATGTTGGCGAATACGGTGCCACCCAGGGCGGCCCTCGCTTCAAGTGCCGGATTGCCGAAATGGGAGACAAGTTCTCCGTCGAACTCGGCGCCGGCATCCTGCAGGAAATTTTTCCAGTCGGTTTTCATGTTGTCCAGTTCAGCTTATTCGGACGTAAATTCTAGGGCAAGTGCCGTGTACTGTCAGCAGCAAGTCTGTGGAGAGATTACGGCTGGCGTTGAGACTCAAGCGATGGTATAAATCCGTCAGCTGCATAAAACACTATATGAGCAAACAACAACCTGCGCCAGTTTATCTGAACCTTTTCCGGATTCGCTTTCCGGTTGGTGCGGTGACCTCGATTGCACACCGTGTTTCCGGTGTGCTGCTTTTTCTGGCACTCCCGTTCTTTGTCTACCTGCTGGATCTCTCGCTACGCGGGCCGGACGGTTTTGCCGCCGTAATCGACTGGTTTGATGTGCGACTGGTGCGGCTGGGTTCGATTATTATTGCCTGGTCCCTGTTGCATCACCTGTTTTCCGGTGTGCGCTTCCTGTTTATCGACCTGGAAGCGGGTGTGCAGCTTTCGCAGGCAAGAATTACGGCCTGGCTGGTCAATATCGCGGCACTGGCTGCTACATTGGTCTATGCGTGGTGCGTGCTGTGAGCGGTCATACAGTCGGCTTGAAGGCCTGGTTGTGGCAACGTATCAGTGCAGTCTATCTGGCGCTGTTTTTCGTCTATCTGCTTGTGCAGTTTTACCTGTACCCGTTCACGGAATACAGCGCATGGCATGAATGGATTGCCCGGCCACTGGTGGGGACGGCCTTCGCGGGATTTATTCTTGCCCTGCTGGTACATCTCTGGGTAGGGCTGCGTGATATTGTTCTCGACTATATCCACCCCCTGGGCCTGCGTCTCGCGGTGATGATTACCATCGCCTTTATACTGATCGGCAGCGGTTTCTGGTCAATGCAGGTGTTGATCCTTGCCGGTCGTGCCACATGAATATTGCTCATCGTCAGTTTGATACCCTGATTATCGGCGCCGGTGGTGGCGGCCTGCGTGCGGCATTACAGTTATCGCAGGCCGATGCGCATGTGGCCGTGGTTTCCAAGGTGTTTCCGACGCGCTCCCACACGGTGGCGGCGCAGGGTGGTGTGAATGCCGCGCTGGCCAATGTCAGGCCCGACAACTGGCACTGGCACATGTTCGATACCGTCAAGGGCAGTGACTACCTGGGTGACCAGGATGCCATCGAGTACATGTGCCGTGCTGCACCGAAGGCGGTCTACGAGCTGGAGCATTACGGCGTACCCTTCTCCCGGCAGGATGACGGTCGCATCTACCAGCGCCAGTTTGGCGGCCAGAGTATGAACTTCGGTGGCGAGCAGGCGGCCCGCACCTGTGCGGCAGCCGATCGTACCGGTCATGCAATACTGCACTCGCTTTACCAGCAGAATATCCGCGCGCGTACCCACTTCTTCGATGAATATTTTGCGGTTGACCTGTTAAATGATGCCGATGGCCAGGCGCTGGGTGCGCTGGTGCTTGATATTGCCACCGGCGAGTTGCTGGTTATCGAGGCCAAAACGACGCTAATTGCAACCGGCGGTGCCGGACAGATCTTCCGCACCAATACCAATGCACTGATCAATACCGGTGATGGTATGGCCATGTCCCTGCGTGCCGGTGTGCCGCTGCAGGATATGGAATTCTTCCAGTTTCACCCGACCGGCATCGCCGGCAAGGGTATGTTGCTCAGCGAGGGTGCGCGCGGTGAAGGCGGCTACCTGGTCAACAGTGAGGGTGAGCGTTTCATGGAGCGTTACGCGCCGCATGCAAAGGACCTGGCCAGCCGCGACGTGGTCAGCCGCGCCATTGTCACAGAGGTGCGTGAGGGCCGTGGTTGCGGGCCCGGCAAGGACCACGTGTTGCTGACGCTGACTCACCTGGATCCAGACATGATCAAGAAACGCCTGCCCGCCATTCGCGACATGGCGCTGACATTTGCCGGTGTCGATATGTGTGACACACCGGTGCCGGTGTTTCCGACGGCGCACTACACCATGGGTGGCATTCCGACCAACCGCTTCGGCGAAGTCGTGGCCCCCATAGATCACGGGCCGGAGGAGGCGATCCCCGGACTGTATGCGGCCGGTGAGTGTGCCTGCGTCTCGGTCCACGGCGGTAACCGGCTGGGTGGCAACTCGCTGCTCGATATCATTGTGTTCGGACGGGCGGCGGGCAACCAGATCATCGACTTCCTGAACGAGAACAAGTATCACCGTCCCATGCGTGATGAAGTAGTCGAACCGGTGCTCGAACGGCTGGCGCGCTGGGACAAGCAGGGCGACGGAGAATCTGTCGATGCCATGCGCAGCGAGCTGACGCGCACCATGGAAGAACACTGTGGCGTTTTCCGCACCGAGGACGTATTAAAGGAAGGCGTGGACAGGGTGCAGGCGCTGGCGGCGCGCATGCCCGATGTGCGGCTGCGGGACCATAGCCGGGTTTTCAATACGGCGCGCATCGAGGCACTGGAACTGGAGAACCTGATGGACGTGGCGATCGCCACCATCATGTCCGCCTGGAAACGTCATGAAAGCCGTGGCGCGCATTCCCGTGTCGATTACCCGGAACGGGATGACGTCAACTGGTTGCGGCACAGCCTGTATCACAAGCAGGATAATTCGATCGACTACAAACCGGTGAGGACGAAACCGCTGACGGTCGATTCCTTCCCGCCGAAGCCGCGTACTTACTGATAAGGTCGTCGTCTATGAAATTCAGTATCTATCGATTTAACCCGGAAACAGATACGTCGCCCTACATGCAGGACTTCAACCTGGATGACGACGTACTCGACCCGGAGATGATGCTGCTGGATGCCCTGTTGCTGCTGAAAGCTCGGGACGAAACGCTGGGCTTCCGCCGGTCCTGCGGTGAGGGCGTGTGTGGCTCGGACGGTATGCATGTCAACGGGCGTAACCTGCTGGCTTGTGTCACGCCGCTCAAATCATTAAAAACGCCGATAGATATTCGGCCCATGCCGGGTTTGCCGGTAATCCGTGACCTGATTGTCGACATGCAACAGTTTTATCGCCAGTACCGTGCCGTCGATCCGTACCTCATTAACAAAGACCCGGTGCCTGAGGTCGAACGACTGCAAACGCCGGCCGATCGCGAGAAACTGGATGGCCTGTATGAATGCATCCTGTGCGGTTGTTGTTCGACATCCTGCCCGTCGTTCTGGTGGAATCCCGATAAATTCCTCGGCCCGGCGGCGCTGCTGCAATCCTGGCGATTTCTTGCCGACAGCCGTGACCAGGCCACGGATGAACGCCTGGCAAACCTTGATGGCCCATTCAAGCTGTTCCGCTGTCACACCATCATGAACTGCGTTGAGGTGTGTCCCAAGGGGCTTAATCCAACCCGTGCGATCGGGCGTATCAAGGAAGTCATGGTCAAGCGCTCGATATGATCACACATGAAAACCATGAGTCGTTGGTCGTCAACCGTATCGCCTGGCAATGTCGTCGCGGGATGCGTGAGCTTGATGAGCTGCTCGGTATTTTTCTGCGTAATCGCTTTAACGATCTGATCGAGGCTGACCGGCAGGTATTCAATCGCCTGCTGGATTATCCCGACGCCGTGTTACTCGAGTTGCTGATGGGGCGTATGCAGCCGGCGGACAGTGATGTGGCCAGACTCGTCAATGACATACGCGACACCGCTGCGGATTGAGCCCCGCACTTCGCGTCAGGCGGCTGCATGGTTGCTGCTGGTGCATGGGGCGGGACTGATGCTACTGCCATTCCTGGTGTTACCGACGGGCCTGCGGATTATGTTTTTCATAATGTCTGTCGGGCTGTTCTGCCTGGGCTGGTCGCGCCATGTCCGGCGCACCTGCCGGGATGCCATTCAGTCGTTTACCTGGTACGCAGGTGAAGATTGCAGCGTCGTGTACGGGGATGGTATCGATATTCCCTGCACCTTGATTAACCAGGCCTTCATCATGCCGTGGCTGGTCATACTCTACTATCGGCAGGCCGGGCGGCGGCGCAGCCTGTTTATACTGCCGGATATGCTGCCTGCATCGACTTTCCGGCGCTTGCGGGTTCGCCTGAACACAGAACTCGATCACCATAACGCGGCCAGGCAAATGTGTGCCCGGACACGCTAGCGGCGGTTGTTATCACCCGGTTGCCGGGTTTGTGCCGAATGCTGGCCGTGTTGGCCGTACTGGCGCTGGACGGTTGTGCCCGCCCGGCCGACGATACCATCCGCTTCGGCCTGGCAAGTACCCCCGGCAATCTTGATCCCCGTTTTGCCACGGATGCCACGTCCGCGCGTATCAATCGTCTGATCTACCAGCGGCTGGTTGATTTTGATGAGAATGTTCGCCCGGTCCCGTCACTGGCCAGCTGGGAGCGGCTGGCGCCGGCACACTACCGTTTTCACCTGAGGCGACCGCGGCCTGATTTTCATGACGGCAGTCCGCTCACAGCACATGATGTTGCGGCAACCTACCGCTCCATACTTGAGCCGGGCAGTGCATCACCGCATGCCGGCACACTGCAGCGGATAGAGCGCATCGAGGTACTGGATAGCGACACACTGGATTTTTTCCTGCGGCAACCGGATCTGTTGTTTCCGGGTTATGCCGTGATCGGCATACTGCCGGCAACGGGCATCGAAAACGGGGTGCCTTTTCACGATACGCCGCTGGGGAGCGGCCCGTTCCGTTTTGCCGGCCGGCCTGCGCCGGGGCGTGTGCAGCTGGTGCGTGACAGGGACGGTCAGTTATTTGAATTTGCGCGTGTCGGCGACCCGACGGTACGCGTACTGAAGCTGCTGCGCGGCGAACTGGATTTACTGCAGAATGACCTGCCCTCCGAGTTGCTCGGCTACCTCGGCGAGCAGGACGGTATTTCCGTGGAGTTTGGCACCGGCAGTAATTTTGCTTACCTGGGATTTAATTTGCAGGATACACATACCGGTAATCCTGCCGTCCGGCGGGCGATTGCGCATGCCATCGACCGGCAGGCGATTATCGATTATGTCCTTGGCGGCGCGGCGCGCCCGGCGTCTGCCTTGCTGCCCCCTGAGCACTGGGCGGGTCATCCCGCGCTCGTGCCACTGGACTACAACCCGGCGATGTCGCGCGAATTGTTGCATCAGGCCGGCTTTGGCGTGGAAAAACCACTGCAGTTGAATTACAAAACATCGACCGACCCGGTCAGGCTCCGCATCGCCACTATAATGCAACAGCAGTTGGCTGAAGTCGGTATCAGGATGACGCTTGAGAGTTACGACTGGGGCACTTTTTTCGGCGACATCAAGGCCGGCCGGTTCCAGCTCTACAGTCTCATGTGGGTCGGTATCAAGACCCCGGATATATTTCGCTACGCCTTTCACAGTGAATCGTTGCCGCCTGCCGGCGCAAACCGGGGCCGCTTCACGGATGCCCGGGCTGACCGGCTGATAGAGCTGTCAGAGCAGGGCGCAACCCTGGAAATACAGGCGGAATCATGGCGTGAGCTGCAGTCAAGGTTATTGCAGCAGTTGCCCTATGTACCACTGTGGTACGAGGACCACGTAATGGCCGCGCGCAACACCCTTCACGGCTACCGTTTATCAGCGGATGGCAATTATGATGCCTTGCTCGATGTCACTCGTACCAGCCGATAGTTATGCTCAACTCGCTGCATCGGCCGCCATCCCCTGTATAATTTGACGATGCACACCGGGAAACTGTTAATTCAGGTCAGTATTGAGCAACAGCGATTGCAGTTGCTGGATGACGGGAAGCCCGTGATGGATACATTGATCGCAACGGCTGCCAACGGGCCCGGTGAAGTCATGCACAGCGAGTGCACGCCGCGTGGCTGGCACCGTGTGCGCGCACGTATCGGCGACGGCTGCCCGCCCGGCACGGTCTTTGTTGGCCGTCGCCCGACTGGCGAGCTTTACACGCCGGCGCTGAAGGCCGCCGAGCCGGAACGGGACTGGATGCTGACACGAATTCTCTGGCTGTGTGGTATGGAACCCGGCATCAACCGG
>JAOULY010000121.1 GCA_029881775.1 Gammaproteobacteria bacterium | reverse complement strand
AGTGATATTGAAGTGGCGGCTCGTATATCTGGCCGGTAAAGGTGACCTCGTTGGAGCTGTACGACTGTGCCGGGTCGAGATGTTTCGGCCGTTCGGAAAACGAGGAATAGAGAATGTTCCGCCCGGCGTCCACGGCCGGATATGGCCGGTTCCAGGGCTGATCGCTGCAGGCGGACAGCAACACTGTGCAGGCCAGCAACCAGCGGGCCATATGCGGGATATACCACCGGTTGCATTCGACTATCGCTGCTTGCATGGACACCTATTATAACGATCGCACTGGCCGGCACCATGATTTCAGACTCTTCCCGCAGCGATGGTTTTCCGGTAACGTATCGGCACCAAGGCCATGCCAATGCGGCCTGGCATTTCCTGATTACACAACACCGGGACACTGCTATGGGATTCATGAGCGGCAAACGCGCCCTTATCGCCGGGCTGGCCAGCAATCGATCAATCGCCTGGGGTATCGCACAGGCGATGCAGCGGGAAGGGGCCGAACTCGCCTTCAGCTATCCAAATGAAAAACTGGCCCCTCGGGTCGCCAAGATGGCGAAGGAATGCGGTTCGGATATCGTACTGCCCTGCGACGTCAGTAGCGACGAACAGATCGATGACCTGTTCACTGCGCTCGGCAAGGAGTGGGACGGCCTCGACGCGATCGTCCATTCTGTCGCCTTTGCACCGGCCGACCAGCTGGCGGGAGATTATCTCGACTGTGTCACCCGCGAGGGGTTCGCCATCGCTCACGATATCAGTTCATACAGTTTTGCCGCCATGGCGAAAGCCGGCAGACCCATGCTGCAGGGGCGTAACGCCGCCCTGCTGTCGCTGAGTTATCTGGGCGCCGTAAAAACCATCCCCAACTACAATGTCATGGGACTTGCCAAGGCCAGCCTGGAAGCCAATGTTCGCTACCTGGCGCAGAGCCTCGGCCCCGAGGGCATCCGCGTAAACGGTATCTCCGCCGGCCCGATCAGGACACTCGCGGCATCCGGCATCAGCAACTTCCGTAAATTACTGGATACCTTCGCCCGGACCGCGCCGTTGCGACGCAATGTAACGATCGAGGATGTTGGTAACGCGGCGGCCTTTTTATGTTCAGACCTCGCTTCGGGCATTACCGGTGAAATTACCTATGTGGATGCCGGCTACAGCACCGTTGGTATGGCGCCGCTGGATCAGGGTGACTGAGTCACCCGGTTATCGAGGATACCTTCTTCACCCTCGGTACGACCGATCAGGACGGCCCCGCAGGCATCACTGAACACATTCACACTGGTGCGGCACATATCCAGTATCCGGTCGACCGCGAGAATGAGCCCGACCGCCTCGACCGGCAGTCCGATTGTTGCCAGGATAATGGTAATCGCGACCAGGCTGGCGGACGGGATTCCGGCCACGCCGATCGAGGTCAGCAAGGCCACCAGCACCACGGTAAACTGGGTAGCAAAGCCGAGTTCGATACCGTAGGCCTGGGCAATAAACATCGCCGCCACGCACTCGTAAAGCGCCGTTCCGTCCATATTGACCGTGGCACCGAGCGGCAGGACAAAACTTGTCGTCCGGTTCGAGACGCCCGCGCGTTTCTCCACGCAGTCCAGCGTAACCGGCAGGGTGGCTGAAGATGATGCAGTGGAAAATGCCGTAAGCAATGCAGGCGACATGGCACTGAACTGCCGGCGCGGGTCGACACGCGCAATAAAACGCAGCAGCAGTGGCAAGGTGATCAGCATGTGTATGGCAAGCGCACCCAGTACGGTAAAGAAGAAAACCAGTAACGGCCGGAAGGCATCAAAGCCGGTAACGGCAACCACCTTGGCAACCAGCGCGAATACCCCAACGGGGGCAAACAGCATCACCCAGTCAGTGATCTTCATCATGACGGCGAACACGGCCTGCCAGAAATCCAGTAGCAGTTTGCCGCCACCCGCTTCCACCCGTGTCATGAAATATCCGAACAGCAGGCTGAAGAAAATCAGGCCAAGCATCTGCCCTTCCGCTGCCGCAGCCACGATATTGGTCGGGATCATGCGCACGAAAATCTCGACCACGTCACCGGCGCCCTTGCCGGCCACGCGTTGCTCGATGGCCGACAGGTCGGTGTCATCCAGCGCGATAATGTCACGCGCCGGCTCTCCATCAACAATGCCCGGCTGCATGATATTGACCGCGACCAGCCCGACCATGATAGCGAGCAGACTGGTGGAGAAGTAATACAGCAGCGTCTTCCAGCCGAGGCGGCCAAACGATCCACCACCCCCGATACCTGCAATACCGGTAATAATGGACGACATGATCAGCGGAACGATAATCATCTTCAGGGCATTGAGAAACATCGTGCCCAGAAAAGAATAGATATCCAGGAACCGGATACCGAAAATTTCGCCATCCGTGCCCGTCAGGTGACCGACCAGTACGGCCAGCACCAGGGCTATCAGGATTTGCCAGTGCAGTTTCAGGAGAATCTCCCTATACGTGCGGGTAACTGCTGCCTACTGCTCGTCGTCACCCGGGATGTGGACCGATGCACGCGCCTCGATCTCGTCCAGCACCATCTGTACCTCGCCGCTGCCGAGAATCCTGTTCAATCCACGCCTGGCAAGCGTCAGCTGTTCGTCAGGCAGCTCATCGACAGAACCGTCTTTCACTTCACGCAGGGCGACAATGGCATAATCGCCAAGCGGTGTAATAAAACCGCCATAGGCAGGCACACCCTCACGCGGCAGCATGAGTGAAAACGCCTTGCTCACGATAGCCTTGTCCGGGCTGGCCGCTACACGACTGAGCATCGGATTCCGCTCCAGCGCCAGGCCATGTTCTGAAGCAATATCGGTCAGTGTCTTGTTACCGGATGCCAGTTCGCTGATATAGGCCGTGCCCTGTTCCTCGAGCAACGTACGTGTTTTAGTCGCCCTGACTGCTTGCCTGACCTGTTCCCTGACGTCTTCCAGCGGCTTCAAACTGGCTGCCTGGTGCTCCAGAACCCGCAGGACTATAACGTGGTTCTCACCGATCTCGGTGACAGGGCTGTTGTTACTGTTCTGCAATACATCTTCAGTGAAGATAGCGGCTATAACATCATTATTCTCGCCGATACCCGGACCACCATCGCGGCCTATCCAGTCCGACTCGGTGATCTTCATCGCCAGCGCCTCTGCCACGCCATCCAGTGTATCCGGCTGCTCGAAAGCGATGTTGGTCATTAAATCCGCTTTTTCATAAAAAGCATCTGCGCGCTCATCGGCCTGCAACTCCCTGACCAGTTCCTCGCGCACCTCGGCCAGGGACATACGTTTCTCCGGCCTGATTTCCAGCAATTCGATAATATGGAATCCAAATTCGGTCTGTACCGGCTCACTGCGCTCGCCGACCTGCATGGCAAACACCGTCTTCTCGAACTCCGGTGCCATGATACCGGTACCGAAGAAGCCAAGATCGCCGCCTGTTTCCGCCGAGGCCGGGTCATCCGACTCACTGGCCGCGACAGCGGCAAAATCTTCTCCGCCAGCCAGCCGCTCTGCAACTACCAGCGCCCTGGCGAGGGCATCGGTCACGCCCTGCTCGCCGGCATCCGATGTGCTGATAAGGATGTGCCTGGCACGGCGCTCTTCCGGCGTCACAAAACGCTCGGCCTGCTCTTCGTAGAGCGCCTCGATGCGTCCTTCATCGACGATGCTTTCCAGCTGCATGTCAGCTGCGTTGAGTTCGATATACTGAATACGCACCTGCTCGCGACTCATATAGGCATCTGGATGGCTGCTGTAATATGCCTCGATGTCCTCGTCATTCACAGCGACGCGGTCCGCTACCAGTGATTGCGGCAGCAGCAGGTGATCGAAACGTCGCTGTTGTGCTTCCAGACGGTAAATCCTGGAAAAATCGTCGCTGGTCGCAGCCGCGGTAAATGCAATGCCGGATTTCATCTGGTTCGCAATGAGCTCGCGTTTAAGCGTCCATTCAAACAGGCCCGGCGACATGCCCTGATTGCGGAGTACGCGCTGGTATTGCTCCTTGGAAAACACACCATCCTGCTTGAACGCATCTATTGAATTTATTTCGGCGGCAATTGCAGCGTCGGGTACAGAAAAACCCGCCTCGTCGGCGGCCTGTATCAACAGCTCTTCAGAAACGAGATTTTTCAGTGCCTGTTCGCGTAACAGGGCTTCGTCGAAGCCGGCCTTGTCGAGATCATTGCCCAGTCTTTCCCGCAGGCGGTTAACCAGCGACTGATAGGCGTTATCAAGCTGGCCAGCTGAAATTTCAGTGTCGTTGACGCGCGCGGCATACGTTGCCGATGAAGATTGCAGGTAGGATTCAACACCCCAGAAAGCAAATGCGACAAAAATCAGGCTGAGGATAACCCAGCCCAAAAAGCCCATGATCCGCTCGCGGATAGCCAGCAGCATTAACTGTCTCCCGGAAAAGTTAAATGCAGGTAGTTCAGCAGCAGCTTAACGACAAAGGGTACCCTGCCGGGTACCCTTCCCGTTGCTGACTGGCGGAGTGGACGGGACTCGAACCCGCGACCCCCGGCGTGACAGGCCGGTATTCTAACCAGCTGAACTACCACTCCTTGACCCTGGTGGGTGCTGACGGGATCGAACCGCCGACCCTCTCCTTGTAAGGGAGATGCTCTCCCAGCTGAGCTAAGCACCCGAAGGCGCGCTAGTTTACGGCATCCTTAAAAGCTTTGCCAGCCTTGAAACCAGGAGAATTGGATGCCTTGATCTGAATGGTTTCGCCCGTTTGCGGATTACGACCTGCCCGTGCCGCACGTGCCCGAACGGAGAACGTTCCAAAACCCGACAGTGCTACCTGATCACCCTTGCTGAGCGCATCAACAATACCGTCAAGGAGCGCCTCGGTAGCCTTGCTGGCGTCAGACCTGTCCAGGCCTGCTGCTTCGGCTACCACGTCGATCAGTTCAGATTTATTCATATAGGTTTCCTCGTTAGGTAATTTTATAGGTATCGGGCAAGCGCTGTATCTTCTCCCGCACCGCTAGCCCGGTCAAACCGTAATCTCCGACCGGGATTATTAGAACACAGTTGACAGACGCAACAAACCGCCGGCATTCAGGATCGAATACCGGCGGCTTGTCAGACAGACAGGTGAATATTAATGGGCCGTCAGCGGCTTCGGCTTGCTCTTGCCCTTGGTGGATTTCCTGCTTGCCACCTTGCCCTCGGGATCTTCCAGCGGGGTCGGCTGGTGCTGCAGGGCGACCTGCAGGACTTCGTCTATCCAGCGAACCGGGCGGATATCCAGCTTGTCCTTGACGTTCTTGGGAATTTCAGCGAGATCCTTGCGGTTTTCCTCCGGAATGAGCACCACGGATATTCCACCCCGGTGTGCCGCCAGTAACTTCTCCTTGAGGCCGCCAATCGGCAGGACTTCACCACGCAGGGTGATTTCGCCGGTCATCGCCACCTCGGCTCGCACCGGGATGTCGGTCAGGGCAGACACCAGTGCAGTACACATGCCCACACCGGCGCTTGGGCCATCTTTCGGCGTTGCACCTTCGGGAACGTGAATATGCACATCGTATTTCTGGTAGAACTCCTGATCAATTCCCAGCATCGCCGAGCGGCTGCGAACCACGGTCATGGCCGCATGAATGGATTCCCGCATGACATCACCCAGCTGCCCGGTGTGAATCATCTTGCCCTTGCCGGGCACCACGGTCGATTCGATGGTCAGCAGTTCGCCGCCAACTTCCGTCCAGGCAAGCCCCGTAACCTGGCCGACCTGGTCATTCTCTTCGGCACGCCCGTAACGGAACCGCTTCACACCCAGATACTTCTCGATGTTGCGCGGCGTGATTGTAATCTTCTTGCCTTTTTCATGCATCACGAGTTCCTTGACCACCTTGCGGCAGATCTTGGAAATCTCCCGCTCAAGGTTCCGGACGCCCGCCTCGCGCGTGTAATGTCGCACCACATCGCGAATCGCATTCTGGCTGACTGATATCTCACCTTTCTCAAGGCCAGCGTTTTCAATTTGCTTGGGCAACAGGTAGCGCATGGCGATATTGATCTTTTCGTCTTCGGTGTAACCCGGAATACGAATGACCTCCATGCGGTCCAGCAGCGGCGCCGGTATATTCATGGTATTGGCGGTCGCCACGAACATCACGTCCGACAGGTCGAAATCGACCTCCAGGTAGTGGTCGCCAAAGGTGTTGTTTTGCTCGGGATCGAGCACTTCCAGAAGCGCCGAAGACGGGTCGCCACGGAAATCCATTGACATCTTGTCCATTTCGTCGAGCAGGAACAGCGGATTACGCACGCTCAGCTTTGACAGATTCTGGATGATCTTGCCGGGCAACGAGCCAATATAGGTACGCCGGTGACCGCGTATTTCAGCCTCGTCACGCACACCGCCCAGTGACATGCGCGTAAACTTGCGCCCGGTTGCCCGTGCTATCGAGC
>JAOULY010000120.1 GCA_029881775.1 Gammaproteobacteria bacterium | reverse complement strand
AATCTTGAATGAACGAAGGGCAAATATGAGGATTATCGATATCAGCACCAGTGCCAGGCTCGCTGCAATCAGCATGCTGCGGATGTTCCGCTGGCCGATATAGGCGAACATCACCGACGGACTGGCGCCCCCGGATTTCATGTACGGCGCGTTGTCAGCCAGCCATGCCTGCGCACTGGCCTCGATGGAGAGCAACTGGTTACTCGAAACGCTATCCAGCGTCACTGTCATGCGCGTAGCCGACTTGTCGATGTTGATCTGGTTGTTTAAATCCAGACCGTACGGAAGCGACATTTCGTACAGCAACAGGTACTGCGCGGACAACTCGCGCTCATCAGGCAGGCGGTACCACGTCTCGTCATCTGCATGCATGTTCTTGTTGAGACGCCGCATGATGTCCGTCAGTGTATTTACATGCAGTACCCCGGGTTGCGCCTCGTACCATTCTGCGAAACGTTCAACATCGGCAAGAAAAGCCGGCTCGCTTATACCGCCGACTTCGCCGTTTCCAAGTGAATAGTCGATGGTATAAATGCCGGTCAGGTTCTCACTCGCAAATTCCGTCGCCGTCCTGAATGGAATGGAATCATCGAAGTATTTCACGAATTCATCGTTCAGTTCGTTACGGGGAATAAAGGCAACCAGCAGGATAATCACGACGCCGGAAATCCAGAACAGGCTGGTTTGCCGGGCGACAACGAAATCCGCGAACCGGTCTATGCGTCCGGTATGACGTGCAGCACCGGCCTTTACGCGCACCGGCAGGATTGCCATCAGCGCCGGCAGGAACGTTACCGAGAAAACAAATGCAGCCGCCACACCCATGGCCACGATATTGCCCAGGTCCCTGAATGGCGGGGCATCACTGAAATTCATACTCATGAAACCAATGACCGTGGTCAGTGACGTCAGGAATATCGGTTGCATGTTGATACGCAGGCTCTCAACAATCGCACTGTGCCTGTCCATGCCCTTGCGCATGGCATGCAGAAAAGTGACCAGGAAATGCACGCAATCAGCCACGGCCAGTGTCAGGATGATCGGCGGCGACGACGCGGATGGCGGTGTCAGGCCCATGCCCAGCCACCCGGCCAGGCCCATTGCCGTCAGGATACTGAATACAATAACGATAAACGTGCCGATCATCGATGACAGCGAACGCAGCAGGAACGCCAGCGTCACCAGCACGATCATGAACATGATCGGGATCAGCGTCTGCTGGTCGCGCACACTGACCTCCGGGAAACTGTTGTTCATGATCACCATGCCGGTGAGATAAACGTCCAGCTTCGGGTTCTCCGCCTTTACCTGTTCGACCAGTTCGCGTGCATGCCCGGTAATAGCCGGTACTTCCTTGCCGCTACCGTTATCCGGTAACTGGATCGTGATATTGACACCCGTCACGTGACCCTGCGCCGATACCAGCCGGCTGACCAGTAGCGGTTCGTTGACGGCGATCTCGCGTATATCGTGTAATTCTTCCGGGCCAAGCAGCGACGGGTCGGGCACCAGGTCAGCAACGATCAGGTCATCGCCCTCGGCGCGCGTATGCTGGTAGTTTGTTAACGAGTCGACGCGCAGGGAATAAGGCAGTTGCCAGGCCTCTTTAGTCAGGGTGGCGACGCTGGCCAGTGTTTCCCGGGTAAACACGTTGCCATCTTTCGGTGCCAGCACAATCAGGACGTTGTCCGTCTTTGTATAGGTATTCTGCAACTCTTCGAAGGCAAGCAGTTGCGGATTATCCTCGCTGAAGAACACCCGGTAATCGGTCTTGAATGTCAGGAAACGGGCGCCGCTCGCGGCAACGGCAACCAGGAGGATGGTTACCAGCAGGACGGCGTAACGCCAGCGAACCACCCATTCTCCATATGCCCTGATCATATTTATTGTATTTTCCTTTGAATGCGAGCCCGCGCTGACGGATAATGGTTCAACGTAAGAAGAATGCGGATCATATACCAGTCATTCGGTACCCACAAAACCCGAACCACGGTAGACCGGGCTACATAGCGAGGTGTTACCCATGAGTGCAATCAGAATGTTGTTCATCGTCATGGCCGCGCTGATCAGCGTCGGTATCTGGCTGACCGGCTACCAGAATGTACACTGGTTTTTGTATATTCCGCCGGCTGCCTTGCTATTTGCCGGCATTACCGGCATTTGTCCCGGCTACATGGTATTCAGAAAACTGGGATTCAAGGGGCAGGACTCCGGTACCCGCATCTGACTGGCTGACATAGAAACATTGACGCCCTGCCCGGTCTGCAGGGCGTTTTTTCTTCTCTCTAACTGCAATGCCCCACTCAGGCACATCCCGAACCCGCACCGCACAGCCCCACTCCGTCTGGCAGCCCGCCATGCCCGTGGACCACGGCCAGTGCAGCTGGCACGGACTGCAGGGGGACAGCCTCGCGCTTGCCGTCAGCAATGCCGTCAGACAGTCGGGCAAACTGGTCGTGGTCGTGACGGCGAATGTGCAGATTGCCGAACAGCTGCGCGACCAGTTCATGTTCTTCGACAGCGGCAACAAGACAGCGGCCAGCATTTTCCCGGACTGGGAAACATTACCCTACGACAGCTTTTCTCCCCACCAGGACATCGTTTCGGAGCGCCTGTCGACGCTCTACCGCTTGCCGCAACTGAAGCAGGGATTGCTGGTGATAGCGGCGCCCACCCTGATGCAGCGCCTGCCACCGGCAGACTTTGTCACTCGCAACAGCCTGATCATGAATACCGGCGAGCGCCTGGTACTCGATGAAATGCGCGCACGCCTGGACTCGGCCGGCTACCGCTGCGTATCGCAGGTCATGGAGCACGGCGAATTTGCCATTCGTGGTGCCTTGCTGGACCTGTACCCGATGGGCAGCCGCCTGCCGTGCCGTATCGACCTGTTCGACGATGAAATCGAGTCGATCAGGACTTTCAACCCCGAGGACCAGCGCTCACTGGAACAACTGGACGCGGTGAGAATCCTGCCGGCACGTGAATTCCCCTTTGATGAAACGTCGATCAGGCTGTTCCGCCAACGTTTTCGGGCAGAGTTTGAGGGGGACCCGCAAGCCAGCCCGGTCTACCGGGATGTCAGTAACGCGACTGCACCGGCCGGTATTGAATACTATTTCCCGCTGTTTCTGGACCAGACCGCCACCCTGTTCGACTACCTGCCTGATGCCTGCACCATCATCCAGCTCGACGGCACCGAGTCGGCCTTTGATGCCTTCGAACTGCAGGCCCGCGAGCGTTATGAAGCCAGGCGACATGATCACGAACGTCCGCTGCTGGAGCCGGCCCGCCTGTTCATCAATGCCAGCGAATGCATTGACCAGCTGGCGCAGCGACCGGGGATCCAGGTCAGTCCCTTCAGGGATACCGGCGCGACAGCCGACGCCGATCACTTCGGTACACGCCTGCCCGCCAATGTCAGGCTGCAGCCGCGCACGGACCACCCTGCGGAAGCGCTGCAACGTTACATCGAGGAATTTCACGGCCGGATACTGATCACCGCCGAGTCCACCGGGCGGCGGGAAACACTGCAGGAGCAGTTACGCGGCTTCGGGCTGCGTACCACCACCGTCACCGACTGGCAGGCATTTATCAAGGCGGACACGGCACTGGGAATCGCCGTTGCGCCACTCGAACAGGGATTCGTCATCGATTCACCGCCACTGGCGGTCATCCCCGAAACGCTGCTGCTGGGCGAACGCGCCCAGCAGGCGCGTCGACGCAAACCGTCACGCGACCCGGCCAGCATCGTCCGCAACCTCGCCGACCTGGAAATAAACGCACCGGTCGTGCATGAGGAACACGGCGTCGGCCGCTACCTGGGGCTCGAGTCAATCGATGCCGGCGGCATTGAAACCGAGTACCTCGCACTGGAATACGCCGGTGGCGACAAACTCTACGTGCCGGTTGCGTCACTGGAACTGGTCAGCCGCTATACCGGCGCATCACCGGAAAGTGCCCCCTTGCACCGGCTGGGCAGCGATCAATGGGAACGCGCCCGGCGCAAGGCGAGTCAGCGCATTCGCGACGTTGCCGCCGAATTGCTTGATATTTACGCCCGGCGCGCCGCCCGCAAGGGTCATGCGCACGCCGCTCCACAGGACGACTACACCACCTTCGCAGCCACCTTCCCGTTTGAGGAAACACCCGACCAGGAAGTCGCCATCAGGCAGGTACTGGACGACATGCAATCACCCATGCCGATGGACCGGCTGGTGTGCGGTGATGTCGGTTTTGGCAAAACAGAAGTCGCCATGCGTGCCGCGTTCCTGGCCGTACAAAGCGGCCGGCAGGTCGCCCTGCTGGTGCCAACCACGTTGCTGGCACAACAGCATTACCAGAACTTCTGCGACCGCTTCTCCAGCTGGCCGGTGCACATTGAACTGATGTCGCGTTTCCGCAGCAAGACGCAGCAGGAAACCGCCATCAAGGGACTCGCTGACGGCACCGTCGATATCGCGATTGGCACACACAAGCTGATCCAGCCCGATGTCATTTTCAAACGGCTGGGGCTGCTGATAATCGACGAGGAACATCGCTTCGGTGTGCGGCAAAAAGAGAAGATCAAGGGACTGCGGGCCGAAATAGACATTCTCACACTGACCGCCACGCCAATACCGCGCACACTCAATATGTCGCTGGCGGGCATGCGCGACCTTTCGATTATCAGTACGCCACCACCCAACCGGCTGGCGGTGAAAACATTCGTGTGCGAGTGGAACAAGGCCATTATTCGCGAGGCCTGTCTGCGCGAGATCAAGCGCGGCGGACAGGTATATTTTCTGCACAACGACGTTGCCACGATTGATCGCATGGCCAGCGAACTTGCCGGGATCGTCCCCGAGGCGGAGATCGCCATTGCCCATGGCCAGATGCGCGAACGTGACCTCGAGCAGGTAATGCTCGATTTCTACCACCGGCGCTTCAACCTGCTGCTGTGCTCGACCATCGTCGAAAGCGGCATCGATGTGCCGACTGCCAACACCATTATCATGAATCGCGCCGACAAGCTGGGGCTGGCGCAACTGCACCAGTTACGTGGCCGGGTCGGGCGCTCGCACCACCGCGCCTATGCCTACCTCATCACCCCGCCGCGCCGCGCCATGTCGGCGGACGCCGTGAAACGGCTGACCGCGGTCGAGGCCATGGAAGAACTCGGTGCCGGCTTTACCCTGGCAACACACGACCTGGAGATCCGCGGCGCGGGGGAACTGCTTGGAGACGATCAGAGCGGCCAGATCCATGAAATCGGCTTTTCTATGTATAACGATCTGCTGGAGCGTGCCGTCAAGGCACTCAAGGAGGGCCGCATCCCGGCGCTCGACGAGCCGCTGCACCAGGGCCCGTCGATCGAGCTGCAGGTTCCTGCCCTGCTCCCGGACAGTTATATACCGGACGTGCATACCCGCCTGGTGCTGTACAAGCGCATCTCGGGCGCCGAATCGAATGACGCACTGGATGAGCTGCAGGTGGAAATGATCGATCGCTTCGGCCTGTTACCGGACCCGGCAAAGAACCTGTTCCGCATCGCCGCCCTCAAAATACTGGCCGCGCCGATGGGTATCAAGAAAATCGAGTTCGGCACTGCCAGCGGTCGCGTGCATTTTACCGACACGCCGGAGATTGCCACGGAGCAGCTGATCGACATGGTCCAGAATCATCCACAGCAGGTCAGTTTCGAGGGCAATTCCCGGTTGCGCCTGTCCGGCGACTTTTCCACAGACAGCTTGCGATTTGATACAGTTAGCAACCTGCTGGCAATGCTCGCCGGCAAACCACACCAGCTGTTACGGGACAACTGAATCCATGCCAATAATGAAGAGACTTCACACCCGGCTGCTCGCTTTATTCATCGCGGGCACCTGCACTGCACCAGGCGCCCTCGCGCAACGGCTCTATGACGTGGAAATTATCGTCTTCAGCCATAATACCGGCCATGACCAGGGAGAGACCTGGCAACAGCCAGTCGACGGGGCAGGACGTGCGCGCGGGCAGTTCCAGGACAATCGCTTCACGGAATTGTCATCCTCACGCTACAGGCTCGAACCGGTCAGATACAGCCTGCAATCAGATGGTGCCTATACCGTGCTGTTTCACCGCGCCTGGCGTCAACAGGCATCCAGCCCGTCGAACATTGCTGACTACCCGCTGCATTCGTTTTCCAACGAGGCCAACAGCAGCGTTGAGGGAGCCATCAGCCTGGTACGCGGTCGATACCTGCACCTTGATGTTGACCTGCTGTTAATGAAAGCGGCCGGCGGCGCACCGGGGCAATACTCAGACGGTCCGGGAAATACACCCGCTTACCGCTTACGCGAAAAACGTCGTATCAAGAGCAGCGAGTTGCAGTACTTCGACCATCCCCGCTTCGGCCTGATTGCCATGGTCACCCCGTATAGCGATTCGCAACCAGCTACGGAAGCAGTCCCTGCC
>JAOULY010000119.1 GCA_029881775.1 Gammaproteobacteria bacterium | reverse complement strand
AATACCCCGCCTGTGATCAGTGGCACACCGTCCGGTAGCGTGGTCGTCAACGAGAGTTACAGCTTCCAGCCGGCCGCCGCCGATGCTGATGGCAATACACTGGCCTTCATTATCAGTGGCCGACCCGACTGGGCCAGCTTCAATACGTCGACCGGCCGGCTAAGCGGCACGCCGACACAGTCAGGCAGTCACAGCAATATCGTGATCTCGGTGAGTGACGGGTCCAGTACAGTCAGCCTGCCGGCCTTCAGCATCCAGGTGACACCGCCACCGGTGGTAAATACCCCGCCTGTGATCAGTGGCACACCGTCCGGTAGCGTGGTTGCCAACGAGAGTTACGACTTCCAGCCGACCGCTACCGATAACGATGGTAATGCGCTGACCTTCAGCATCAGTGGCCGCCCGGCATGGGCCAGCTTCAACAACTCGACCGGTCGGTTGAGTGGTACACCCGGCGATACGCAAACCGGAAACTACAACGGTATTGTGATTTCGGTGACGGATGGTACGGATACCGTCAGCCTGCCGTCCTTCAGTGTCCGCGTCGATCCGGCGCCGGTGGTAAATACGCCGCCTGTAATCAATGGCAATCCGGCCAGCAGCGTGATTGCCGGCAATGCTTACAGCTTCCAGCCAACTGCCGCCGATGCCGATGGGGACGCGCTGACCTTCAGCATCAGCGGCCGCCCGGCCTGGGCCAGCTTTAATACGTCGACCGGGCGACTGAGCGGTACGCCGACACAGTCTGGCAGTCACGGCAATATCGTGATCTCGGTGACGGACGGGACTGACACGGTCAGTCTGCCGGCCTTCAGCATTCAGGTGAATGCCTCCACCGGCAGCTTCTCCCTGTCCTGGTCGGCACCGACGACCCGCGCGGACGGTTCACCTATCTCGCTGGCCGACATTGACGGTTACCGCGTTTACTATGGCAGCGCACCGGGTAATTATCCGAACAGCGTTGACATCACTGACGGCACGACAACTGCCACGACCGTTAATAACATCCCTGTGGGTGGCTATTACGTGGTGATGACCACCTACGATACAAGTGGGCTGGAAAGTGCACAGTCAAGCGCAGTGAACAAGCAGGCACAGTAACCCGGCGCACAAACCTGGGGGTGTCTTTGGCCCTCGTAATCCGGCTTGCAGGGCTGCAGTAGCCAGTCCTGCAAGCCAGGAATTCAACTCTTTCCTGCTGTGGTTAATGCTGCCCGCGTCGTGGGTGGCATGTCCCTCGACAACAGCCAGCTGTTTCCCCTACGTCACGGAAGGAAATTACGAAAATCTCTCCCGCAGCCATCATCTGTTAGACTGCGTGCTTTAAAACCCACGATTCCCAGCCCGGCACAATCGGTGCCTTGCTGCCAGTAACGGTTGACGTGAAACTATTTCGTCCCAAATCAATTCTGCGCCTGGTCCTGACCGGTTTCTCTCTGGTGGCTTTCCCGTTGATCATTGCACTGGTGGTCGCGACCGTCTCCGTGGACCGGCTGGTCACACATGGCCAGCAGGCGTTGGTACAAAGTGTGCTGGTTACACAGGCCAGCCAGTCGTTGGTCGAGGCGATCAAGGCCATGGAGCGCAATGCCCGCCAGTACCAGGTGCTCGGCGACAAGGTGCTGTTTGATGTCTACGCCGAGAACCACTCACGCTTCCTGGATACCGTGCGGGCACTGGAATCACTGGAGCCCGCTACGACGAGCCAGAGTGCGGTGTTGAAGGAACTGAGGGTCGCTGAAAACGAGGTAAATACGGTGTTGATTACCTATCCGCATGACGCGACCGAGGTGGTTGAGATTTTACCCGCATTTATTGACCTTGGCCTGATGGGGCAGCGGATCCTGATTGACAGTCAGCAGTTGATCTCGAGCGGAGTTGAACAAATGCAGGACGCGTCGGAGAATGTGCAGCGGACACTGGTTATCCAGGCGGTCGCGCTGGTCCCTGCGGCCTTGCTGTTGACCCTGTTTTTTGCTTTCCTGATCTCAAGGCCCATCCGGCAAATCAATCTTGCCATCAACCGGCTGGGTGACGGGCAGTTCTCCGAGTCAGCAGTTATCAGCGGCCCGAGTGACCTGGTCCAGCTGGGTGAACGGCTTGACTGGTTACGTGACCGCCTGCTGGAGCTGGAGCAGGACAAGACACGATTCCTGCAGCACATGTCACATGAGCTGAAGACCCCGTTGACTACCATTCGTGAAGGAACCGAGTTGTTGCGCGAGAAGATCGTGGGAGATCTCAATGATCAGCAAGCCGAGATCGCGGGCATCCTGCACGATAACAGTCTGCAGTTGCAGAAGCTTATCGAGGACTTGCTGGATTTCAGTATTCTGCAATCACGCACGGCGGCCCTGATGCGCTCCAGGGTTGACCTGCACAAGCTTATCGAGGAAGTGCTGGATAGTCATAAAATTACCATCCTGTCCCGCCACTTGCAGCTGGAAACTTCCCTGCAAGTTGTTGGTCTTAATGGTGACCGGGAAAAATTGCGCACCCTGGTTGATAATCTCGTGTCCAATGCTATCAAATACTCGCCGGACAACAGTTGCCTGAAAGTACAGCTGTCGTCAGATCGGAAATTTGCCTATATAGAAGTGACAGACGCAGGACCGGGAATCCCGGAGGCCGACCATGACCGGGTATTCGAGGCCTTTTTCCAGGGCAAACCGGCCGCTCACGGGCCCGTCAGGGGTACCGGGCTGGGTCTGGCGATTGCGCGTGAATATGCCAGGGCGCATGGCGGGGACGTCAGCGTGGTAAAATCGTCGAAGGGCGGCGCAAGCCTGCGTGTGGTAATACCGTTGGAAATGGAATAATGGGACTATTAAAAACAAGCCTGATTTTACTCCTGCCGATGCTCGTGGCCTGCAGTGAATTGCAGACATTGCGTGAACGCGTGACGGATAACGGCGGCGAGTCCGCGCCCCAGTTCGTACCGGTAGTCGATGGCCGTCTGGGTGTGCACAGCTGGCTGGCAGACATCAATGAGCTACGCACCCGACTGCCTGAATCGCTACCGGAGGTCCTGGATGCCAGGGAAGAGGCCTTCCGCTCCAGGCCGACACTCGAAAACAGGATGCGCCTGGTAATGCTGTTGCTGGTAGACCAGGAGTCTGTACAGGACGAAAAGCGTGCCCGGTTGCTGCTTAGGGGGCTGGACCCGTTACCTGCCAGCCCCGATGACCGTGAATTCATCAGCCTGTTGCGGCAGTTCCTGGACAGGCAGAGGGAGTATGAACAGAAATTGTCGGTCCTGTGGAAACAGGTGACGCAGCAGAATCGTCGCATCGACGAGCTGGAACAGCAATTGCAGGCGCTGACCAATATTGAACAGAACATACAGCAGCGTGAACCGCTGCCGGTGAAAGAAAATGGCGAATAGCAAATATCGAATATTACTGGTAGATGACGACAAGGCCCTGTTGCGCCTGCTATCGATGCGCATGACGGCTGCGGGTTATGAAGTGACCGCCGTCACCAGTGGTGAAGAGGCGCTTGCGCACCTGCCGCTGCTGCGACCACACCTGATCGTGACCGACCTGCAAATGGACGGGATGGACGGCATGACGCTGTTTAACCAGGTGCACAGTCGTAACCCGACGTTGCCGGTCCTGATGTTGACGGCGCACGGCACGATCCCCGAGGCCATCGAGGCAACCAGCCGTGGCGTGTTCAGTTACCTGACCAAACCGTTTAACAGCAAGGTGCTGGAGGAAAACATCGCACGTGCACTGAAAATCACCGGTGAGCCAACGACCGGTGACGAGGAGGGTGCATCCGATGCATGGCGCGAGGGCATTATCACGCGCAGCCCGCTGATGGAGAACCTGCTGACCCAGGCACGCCTGATCGCCGATAGTGATACCAGTGTGCTTATCCAGGGTCAGAGCGGCACCGGTAAGGAACTGTTGGCACGCGCGATCCATAACGCCAGCCAGCGTTCAGATGCCGCCTTCGTGGCACTGAATTGCAGCGCTATTCCCGAGTCCCTGTTCGAGTCCGAACTGTTCGGGCACAAGAAGGGCGCCTTTACGGGTGCGACACGTGACCACCCGGGCATGTTCCGCGCGGCCGAGGGCGGCACCTTGTTCCTCGACGAGATCGGTGACATGCCGCTTGTCTTCCAGGTCAAGCTGCTGCGCGCACTGCAGGAGCGCGAGATCCGTCCGGTGGGCTCGACCGAGTCCATACCCGTGGATGTGCGTATCATCTCGGCAACCCACCAGGACCTGGAACAGGCGCTGGCAGACAATACTTTCCGCGAGGACCTCTATTATCGCCTCAACGTGGTCAATCTCGAGTTACCGTCGCTGGCCCAGCGGCGCGAGGATATTACGCTGCTGGCAAACCATTTCCTGCACAGCTTCCCCGATGCCGCCAAGCGCGGCGTGACCGGTTTTTCATCCGAGGCACAGGAAGCGATGCTCTATGCCGCATGGCCGGGCAACGTCAGGCAGCTGTATAACGTGGTTGAACAGTCGGTTGCCCTGTCGACTACCCCGCTGATACCGGCCAGTCTCGTGCAGCGCGCCTTGCGCTCCGAATTCGGTGATATACCCTCGTTCGTCGAGGCGCGCGGCCAGTTCGAGCGTGACTACCTCACCCAGCTGCTGCAGATCACCAACGGCAACGTCGCGCAGGCCGCCCGTATAGCCAAGCGCAACCGCACCGAGTTTTACAAGTTACTGAATAAACACCAACTCAGCCCGCCGCAATTCAAGGCCATGCGCAGCTGAACAGCGGCCCCGAATAAACCCTTTTTTAAATATTGTTACTACGTCAATTTGTCGCCGATTCCGGACGCGTATTTTTATGCTTTATATAAGTACATGAATTACATGCAGTTTTAATTGTTGTAGATTGATGACAAATGGCATCGACAGGATATCCGCTGTCAGCATGCAGCAAACCAGTGCGCCTGTCCGCACGGGTCAGCCCGAAATATTAATTATATTCAAATGAATACAGCAACAGGCTGGGTCACGGTGTTCGCAATACATGGGCCCGAATACCGCTCAGTCTCTCCACCCAATGGCCGTAATTTAACGGCAAAATCAAAATATAACCAATAAAATCATATAGATATAAAGTTGGCATTGTCCTTGCAGTAGCGAGGACATGCGAAACTCTACTCAAAGTATTTTACGATCCACTCTCCTGTTTGCGCTGATGCTGGGACTGGCTGCCTGCGGTGGCGATGGCGGCGGCGATGTCAGGGGCAGTGGCGGTGCAGACAGTACGCCTGGTACGGCCAGTAATACACAGGTCGCGGATACTACGAGCAGCGAGGTGGTATACGCTGGCAGCGTGGGTGACGGACCGATTACCGGCGCGACCGTGACGGTCTACAGTGTGAGCGGTACGGTGCTGGACCGGATTGTCAGTGATGGCCATGCGAAGTACCAGGTCAGGATCAAGACCAGGGGCCAGGACTACCCGTTGCGACTTGAAGCCAGTGGCGGCATTGACCTTGTGACGGGCAGGGCGCCGGACTTCACGATGGTGTCGGTCATTGTGCATCCGTCCGTCAAGACCGCCAATATCAACCCGTTCTCAACCCTGATCGCACTGGCTGCAGAAAAACTGCCGGGTGGGATCAGCAGGACCAATGTCAGCACTGCCACAACCCGGGTAATGGACAAGTTGTCCCTGGGTCTGGACAGCAGACAGGTGCCGGACCCCATAACCTCGACGATTACAGACAGCAACGTTGCGCATATCGTCAAGGCAAGTGAGGCCCTGGGTGAGGTCATCCGCCGCACCCGTGATCTCATGGCCACTGCCGGGCAACGACTCGACGGTGATGCCGTGATGGCGGCGCTGGCGGCCGATATAACCGACGGCTTGCTGGACGGGCGGGGCAGCGATGCAAGCAATGCCACGATCTCTGCAGTTGCGAAAGTAGTCTCTGGACAGGTTCTGGTCGAGGCGCTGAGCAACAACTTGCGGGTGGACGGTATAGTGGCAACCGGTGTTCTGGACCAGTCCATCCTCACTACGCATCCGGGTGTCTCGGCATCAGAGCTGACGGGTAATGTGCGGACCACTGCCAGCATGTTACAACAGGCGCGCATCGCTGTGGCCGCAGCCCGGGTGCTGGATACCAGCACACCGCTTGCCAATATTGCCAGGGTTCTCGCCGGTCTGAACGCAAATACCACGGCCTCCAGTGTTGCGACTGCCCTGCCGGCTGACAGCTCTCTGGCGCTGTCCGGTGTAGTGGGTATGACCCCGTTCGCATCACCCGTCGAGATTGCCGCGGTGAACGCCGTGGTTGCTGCCGGCAGCAGTCCGGCTGCGCAGAATACCCCGCCCTCAATCAGCGGCTCGCCGACTGTCAGTGTGGTCGCCGGCAATTTCTACAGCTTCCAGCCGGTTGCGTCCGATGCCGATGGCAATGCACTGACCTTCAACATCAGCGGCCGGCCGGGCTGGGCGAGTGT
>JAOULY010000118.1 GCA_029881775.1 Gammaproteobacteria bacterium | reverse complement strand
CGATCTACCTGTAAACGGCCGGCTGCCTGCAGCAGGGGTAGCGTAATCGCGCCCTGGCCAGGGCCGATCTCGACCAGTCGGTCGCCCGGTTGCGGATTGATCGCCAGTACGATGCGCCCGATGACGGCCGGGTCGTGCAGGAAGTTCTGGCCGAAGCGCTTGCGTGGTGTGTGGTGCATGATTGATACCGATTGTACCGGTATCCGTGCCGGCCTGTAGCCGCTGAGGCGAATAAAACAGCTCACATGCCACGGTGACAGCGGTTTACCCTGGTGGGCAGGTATGAATCCTGTGTTTACACCCTGCGTGTTGTGCGGTGATTGCCGCCTGTCCGGTTAACGGTATTGTGCCGCGGTAATGAATTCGCCGAACGACTCACACCAGATGACAACGGTCGTATAGTCGCCGGGATCAATGCTACCGGTTACCGGCACCAGAAAGTTTTCGAAAGTCTTCACCTGACCGACGCGCACCATCTCAGGTTTCAGTTTATTGAACGCGGCTTCTGTTTCGACAAATCCGGGTGACAGGTACAGCATGTAGTCGGGTCCGGGCGCGACGCGTCCATGAAGTGAAATAAATTGCGGCCCCACGGAAACCGTGCCTTCACCCCAGTGCAGGAAGTCACTGCCAGCCAGCGAGCGCCTGAACTCGCCGGTGTAGTGTGCCTGGCTGAGTGCGGCGGCCATTTCGGTGGTTGTCGGCGCAGCCGGTGCCGTGAGTATCGGCAGGCTGTAGATGCCGGCGGCGAAACCGGCAGCGGCAATCAGGGTATGCGAGGCGATCAGTAGCGGTAATTTACCCATGGTTGTGCCCCGGCAGGCCGTCGGCGGTTAGAAGATTAGTTGCCTGTCTGTCCGCGTCCACGGCTGATCATGTCCCTGGCATAGTCGATTGCAGTGTTGAGGCTGCCGGCATCGGCATGGCCGCTACCGGCAAGTTCAAGCGCGGTACCGTGGTCGACCGACGTGCGGATGATCGGCAGGCCCAGGGTGACGTTGATGGCGCGGCCGAAGCTGGCATGTTTCAGCACCGGCAGTCCCTGGTCATGATACATGGCGAGAATGGCGTCGCAGCCGGCGATGCTGGCCGTGGTGAACACGGTATCGGCCGGGAATGGCCCCTCGACCTGCATGCCTTCGTCGCGCAGTGTCGCCAGCGCCGGGATCATGATATCCAGTTCCTCGCGGCCGAGATGACCGTCTTCGCCCGCATGCGGGTTGAGGCCGCATACCTTGATGCGCGGTTCTGCAATGCCGAAGCGTTTCACCAGGTCGCGGTGCAGGATGCGTATTGTACGCTGCAAGCGTTCCGTGGTGATCAGCGCGCTGACCTGTGACAGCGGTATATGTGTTGTGACCAGTGCAACACGCAGGTCATCGGATGCCAGCATCATCACGACATGATCGGTATGCGTGGCCGCAGCAATGTACTCGGTATGACCGCTGAACGGAATGCCGGCCTCGTTGATAATCGCCTTGTGGACCGGGCCGGTCACCATTGCGTCAAACAACCCGGACTGGCAGCCGGCGATGGCTTCATCCAGCGTATCGAGTATGTAACGCGCATTTTTATCGTTGAGTATGCCGGCCTGTGCCGGGGCATACAGCGCGACCGGTAGTACGCAGCATTCGCCGGCAGCCGTGCCGGCTGGTTCCTTATCGGCTGCGAAAGTGCGCAGGGTCAGTGGCAGGCCGAGTTGCCTGGCGCGTGCCTGTAGCAGGTCGGGATCGCAGATAGCGACCAGCTCGATGTCATGCGCGCGTTGCGCCAGTTGCACACACAGGTCCGGCCCGATACCGGCCGGTTCGCCGGGTGTCAGGGCGATGCGTGGAAAGTGAGTCGGCAAGGGGGTCGGTCAGGCATCATCGAGCCGGTATTCGACGTAGGCCTCGTCGCGCAGCCGTCGCAGCCACAGCAGCAGTTCCTCGTCGTACTTGCGCGAACGGATCAGTTTGCGTGCCTGGTTGCGTTCGAACTCTTCGGTACTGTCATGCTCGCGGCGTTCCATTACCTGGATGAGGTGCCAGCCGAAACTTGTTTTTACAGGCGCACTGATTTCACCCGGGGCCAGTGCGTTCATGGCGACTTCAAATTCGGGTACGGTATCGCCGGGGCTCAGCCAGCCGAGTTCGCCGCCCCTGGCGGCGGAAACCGTGTCCTGGGAATTCGAGCGCGCGAGGGTGGCGAAATCCTCGCCGCCACGCAGGCGAATCTCCAGCTGCCGGATGCGGGCGAGGTTTTCCTCATCGGTGTTCAGTATGTCCGGTGTCAGCAGGATATGTCGTGCAAGCGTCTGGCGCATGATATGGCGTTCATCGCCGCGCTTCTCCAGCAGCTTGATAATGTGGAAGCCGCCGGAATTGCGGATCAGGTCGGACACCTGGCCTGCCTGCATGAGCTTGACCGGCTCGACGAACAGGCTGGGCATCTGCCCGATGCTGCGCCAGCCGATGTCGCCGCCTTCCAGTGCGGTCTGTCCGTCAGACTCGGCGATGGCCGTTGAAGCAAAATCGGCGCCGCCCCTGAGGCGCTCGAGGAGCTTGCTTGCGCGGCTTTCCGCAGCGGCTATCTGTTCGGGGCTGGCTGCTTCCGGGATGGAGACCAGTATGTGGGCGAGGTGGTATTCAACATCGGTCTTGCCGCTGGCGGAGGCGAGCAGATTGTCGATTTCCTGGTCACTGACCTTGATACGGCTGCCGACCATCTGGCGCCGTGTTTGCTGTATCAGCAGCTGTTTGCGCAGGTCTTCGCGGAAGGCAGGGTAATCGTAACCATCGCGTTCCAGCACCGCGCGGAAATCCGCCAGCGTCATGCCGTTTTCTCTGGCCAGCGTGCGAATCTCTTCGTTCAGGGTGTTGTCATCGATTGTCATGCCGCCCTGTTCGGCAATTTGCAATTGCAGTTTTTCCACTACCAGGCGTTCCAGTACCTGTTTCGCAAGCACGTCGCGCGACGGCACCTGCGTGTTCCTGGACTGCAACTGTTTCTCGATTTCAACGATAGCCGCACCCAGTTCACTGGACACGATAACGCCATCATTGACGATGGCGACGACCTGGTTCAGCGGGCGCCGGGTTTCGGTGAACCCGTCCGGTTCGGCCGCAATACAGGTGCTGGTAAACTGCAGCAGGCAGGTCACGGTCAGCAGGCGGAGATACTTCATAGGAAAAACCGTTTTAATCAGTTAGCAGACTGGAAGCCAAGGATACCACGTTCAAGTGCGTCGTCGACGCTGCTGCCGAGCTTGCCCAGGCCCTTCAGTTCGAGCTGGATAAACACCGCATTGTTGCGCGTCAGGCTGTCGTTGTTGATATAGCTGCGCGCCAGTACCTGCACGCCCCAGCAACAACGCTCATAACCGAGACCGCCGAGCGCCTCGATAGTTTCATTCCCGTCGAGTGAGTAGTACCAGCGGCCAACGGCATGCCATGCACGCCCGAGCGGCCAGAGGAAGGATGCGTCCACCTGTTCCTGCAGGCCGTCACGGAACCGGTAGCCCATATTCAACAGGCGACGCGGGCCGGCGCGGTACTGCAACTGATAGTTATTGCGCACCATGGTCGAGGTGTGTGGATTCCAGTGTATTTCGCCACTGGCGCGCCAGCGGCGGGACAGCGCCACGCTCAGTTCGCCGATCAGGTCGGAGCTGCTGTCGGTGGTGATCGTTTCGCCCGGCAGGGTAACGGTGCGGTCGCGGAAATACAGCAGCGAGCCGAGGCTGGCGCTGAGCAACTCACGGCCACTGGCCGGGTCAACAATGCGCGACGACAGCGCCACGGCCAGCTGGTTGGCGTCGCCGAGGCGGTCAGGACCGCTGAAGCGGTTCTCGCGGAACAGTGACCAGAAATTCTGGTCGTAATTCTCGGTGTCGAAGATGGGCAGGCCGTCCTGGTCCTTGTCCGGTATATAGAGGTAGAACAGGCGCGGTTCCAGCGTCTGTATATAAGGCCTGCCGCTCCAGCTGCCGCTGCGTTCGAAAAAGGTGCCCATGTCCAGCGAGGCGAGCGGTAAGGTGCGCGTCGGGTCGCTCGGCATGCCCGCGCCCGCCTTGTCCAGCCGGTAGGCCGTGTGGCGCACGGCAACGGCCGGCTCGACATACCAGCCCGGGCGTTCCAGCGGCAGGCTGAAGCGTGGCATGACATCAAGGCGATTTCCGGTTACCACGGTGCCGTCGCTGTGCGTGAAATGGTTCAGCTCGGCATCGGCGCTGGCCTGGATACCCAGTGCGAGTTTCTGTGGCGTGGCCCTGAGGACAAGCTGCGGCAGTTGCTTGTAAGGGCGATTGGCGGACGTGATGGTTGAATCGATATTCTGGAAGTCCTGCACGGTCAGCGCGGCCACCCAGTTATTGCCGTGCCAGGTGGCCTGCGCAGTCCGCTCCAGGCTGGTCTGGCTGGTCTGCACCAGGCTGTTGCCGAAATCCTCGAAGTAGCGGGTATCGGACACATTGCCGGCCTGGATGCTGGTCGACAGTCGTGGTACCGGGTTGCCGCTGTGTTGCACGGACACCAGGCTGCGGTCATGGTTGGCGAACTCCTTGTCACCCGGTAGCAGCTCGCCCTTGATGATGCCGTTGCTGCGACGGGTGAGATAACGGAATTCACCACCGACCATGACGCCGCGGTCGGTCATGAGCCGGGGTGTCAGTGTCAGGTCGCGGTTGGGTGCTATGTTCCAGTACCAGGGCGTGCTGATGTCCAGGCCGGTTTCATCGGTGGTGCCGATCTTCGGAAACAGCAGGCCCGACTTGCGTCGCTGGTCCAGCGGAAAACTGATGTAGGGTGTGTAGAGCAGGGGGACCTGCTTGAACGTGACCTTCGCATTGCGTGCCACACCCGTGCCTTTGGCCTGGTCGATTTCTATTTTTTTCGCCGTCAGTAACCAGTCCCGGTTACCGGGCGGACAGGCCGTGTAGGAGGCCTTGTCCAGGTACAGTCGTTTTGTGCCTTCAAAGCCGAGTGTATCGGCCTGGCCACGCGCATGCTGGCCGGGTACGGTGAAGGCAATGTTATTCAGGCGTCCGCGTTCGGCGGCCGTCTCGATCAATGCGCTGTCGGCGGTCACCACCAGGCTTGGCCCGGCAAAGGTGACGCCGTCCTCGGCGGCGAGTTCGCCACTGGTGCGTGAGTAGGTGATGTTGCTGGCACGCAGTTGCTGCTCGTTGTAACGGATCATCGCATCGCCGCTGAGCGTGAACACCCGTGCGCTGCTGGCATGGATATTGTCGGCTTGCAGGTCGACTGTCTCGGGGTTGTCGATCTCCGCGATGTAGGCAGGTACCGGTGCCGGTGGACACTGCGACCAGCGTTGCATCTCCGGGCCCGGGTCATTCCCTGCGGCCGGCAGTGTTGCGTGCGTGCGGGTTGTGGCGGCCGCTGGCACGGTTGTCACGCTGTCATCGGTGCGGGTGTCAGTGTCCGCGCGGCCGGTGTCCGGGTCCGCTGTTAGCGAGTCATCACTGCCGGCCGCTATTTCGCCGGCATCATCGGGTAGTACTGCTGCGGCGTTTTGTCCGGTCGTGGCATCCTGCGTGCGGGTGTCGGTCGCGGCTGGCTCGACCGGCGCGTGTGTCTCAACCGTCACGGGCGCGGGTGTCGCGTCTGCCAGTGCCGGCTGGATGGAATCTGTGGGGCCGTTGACAGTTTCTGTCCGGGTGCCTGGCGATACGGCCTTGCTGGTACACTCCCACGCGGCGTCGTCCGTCGGCGCGCAATCCCAGCCGCTGTCCGCCAGACCCGGACGCGCAGCGGCCAGCAGCAAGACAGCGACCACCAGGCTGACCGGGCGCCGGGCCGTCACCGCGCCATATTCCGGTAGCGTGAGTGAATCATCAACGATATCAGGTGACTAATGGGCATCAAGAGATTATGTCGAACGTGTGGTTTGGTTGGCCGGCCCATTGGCCGGCGCGGGCTAAAATCGCATAGAATGCGTTTAACTTCAAATATTTTATAATCAGTATGTTAGCGATCAGGAATCACCTGCAAATTTATCTCCTGCTGGGCCTGCTGGTGGCGGGTGCCATTTTGTTGTGGACGGCGCCAGACCCCGAGCCCGAGCTACAGGCAGCGATTGTGCCACGGGTGTTCGTGGCGCGCGTGGGCCTGCACGACCTGGTGCCGGAGGAGACGGTCAGCGGGCGGCTGGATCCGGCGCGCAGGGCCGCCCTGCATTTTGAATTGTCCGGCCAGGTGGAGCAGCGCGCGGTCGAGCCGGGCCAGTCGGTGGCAACCGGCGAGCTGCTGCTGGCACTGTCCGCGGGTGATTATGCCGATGCACTGGCCGAGGCCGAGGCGCAGTATGATCAGGAGGCGCGCAACATCAGTCGCGATCGCGAGTTGCTTGTACTTGCGCGCAAGAACTATGCCCTGCAAAAGAATGACCTCGCCCGCCTCGAACAGCTCGGCGCGGAATCGCTGGTGTCGAAATCGCATCTCGACGAAGTACGTATCCAGCTGATCAGGCTGG
>JAOULY010000117.1 GCA_029881775.1 Gammaproteobacteria bacterium | reverse complement strand
GGCACCCAGCTGCAGGCCCATCAGGGTTATGACCGGCAGCATCGCATTACGCAAGGCATGCCGCAGTATAACGCGCCGCGGTGACAGCCCCTTGGCCCGCGCTGTTCTCAGGTAGTCTTCATGCAAGACCTCGAGCATGCTGCTGCGCACCATGCGTGAAAGAACGGCCGCCAGCCCGGTGCCGAGTGTCAAGGCCGGCAGAATCACCGACGCCACACCACCCTGACCACTCACCGGCAACCAGCCAAGCCACAGCGAGAACACCAGGATGAAAAGCGGTCCCAGCCAGAAATTCGGAATGGATACACCCAGCAGTGAAAAACCCATCGCAGCTGTGTCCCAGCGGGTATTGCGACGAAGTGCGGCGACAATCCCCAGCGGCACTGCCAGCACAACGGTCAGCAGCAGCGTGACGCCGGCCAGCAGCCCGGTCGCAGGCAACCGATCAAGCAGGAGGTCTGTGACTGGCTGGCGGTAATGGATGGATGTACCAAGATCGAGCTGCGCCAGGCCTCCAATATAGCCCAGGTACTGCTCGTGCAGTGGCCTGTCCAGGCCGAGTGCACTGCGCAGCGCCAGCCGGTCGCCGGCAGAAGCACTTTCACCCAGCATGATCTCGACCGGGTCACCCGGCACCAGGTGCAATAACAGGAAGACGATACTGACTACCCCCAGCACCACGAGGCATGCACCCGACAGTCTCTGCAGCAGGTAGGACGACATTGCGGGAAATTATATAGATATCCTGTCCCAATATCCTTCATCAAGGACAGCACGCATAAAAAAAGGCCCGGTGAAATCACCGGGCCTTCGCAGGCTTGCAGCCCCGCAACAGGGGTTAGCTGTTGCCCATATCTCCAGGCTTGATGCCCAGCTTCTCGAGCGTCTGGATAGTCATGCCACCCGTAGGCAGCTTGTGCTTGCGCTGGAACGCATCGGCAGCTGCCATGGTGTCACGACCGAGAACGCCGTCAATGGCACCCGGATCAAAGCCGGCCTTTTTCAGGCCATTCTGGATTTGCAGGACGAGGTCACGTGACGTATTGGTCTCGCACAGAACCGGACGCCATTCCTGACGGGCATCGGATACCTTGGTGTGTTTCGGCACGATCTTGTGGCTGGCCGGCACCGGGATACGCTTCTCAGTGGCAGCGGATACCAGTTTATGCATACGAACAGTCTTGTAGCTCGCAGGCACTGCCACCTTCTTCACGATCGCCTCTTTGTCGATGACACGCTTGGTAATGGTCTTGTATTCCGCCGGTACGGCTGACAGGCAGTAGGTACGGCCAGTGGCCTTGCCATCGCCTGATGTACCCGCCGGATTCCAGCTGACCATGGCATCTGACACCTTTACGTTCCGTGTAATTGTCTGGTACTCGGCCTCAATCGGTGTGCGCTTCTCGGCTGAAGGCTTGACGAGTTTCTGCACCTTGACAGTCTTGTACTCAGCCGGGATCTCGACCTTCTTGATCGAAGCGGGTGATTTGAGTACGCGCTTCTTCAGCGTGGTGTACTTGGCAGGCACTTCGACCAGGCACATGATCTCGCCAGTGGCATTATCAACCCGCTCATTCAGACCGCGACCAGCCTTCCAGGTCGTGTAAGCAGGAGATGCAAGCACCTTCTCCTCGACAGTGTCGTACTCGGCCGGGACTTCAACCATTTCGAAAGAAGCTTCCTTGACGAGCACCTTCTCTTCGACCCAGTTGAATTCAGGTTCCGTAGTCTGGATCTTTTCTGATGCAGCAGTCTTCAGCAACTTCTCCTGCTTTGTTTCAAATTTCGCCGGCTGGTAAAATTCGTTGAAGCACTGACCCGCCTGTGCCTGTGCAGGCAAACCAAGTGCCAGCGCAGCAGCAAGATCACGGTCACCTACCTGCTTGGACTTGTCGCCGGGACCCAGGCGCCAGACCGTGTGTGCCGGGGATATTTCTATTTTTTCCTCGACAGTCTTGTAGGTTGCCGGTTCCACAATCAGTTTCTCCGATTCCTGCAGAACAGGGACGCGAACTTCTGTCCATTCATACTTGGCAGGAATGATTTCAATCTTTTCGCTGGCCTCGGCAATGACGACCTTCTCGTCGACCGTCTTGTACTGGGCCGGCACCATGACCTTGGCATAACACTCACCTGGCCGCGCGTTGGCCGGTAACAGGCCGGCACCGGCAGCATCACCGGCAGCGTAGACACCACTACTGAAGACCCCGGTTGCCACAACAACTGCAACAGAAGCCAGATTAGCTCGTTCGTTAATTCTCATACTGTCGATACCTCCGATTGTTTTTAATTCCCTGATCTCAGGATCAATCCGGACCCCAAACACGGGCAGACTATACTGACTGAATGACGCAGAGTCTAAGCCAATAACAGCTATTTGACGCATGACCAGCAGGAATTCAGCCGCAATTGTGACGCCGGATGACGACAGTCAGGATACTTAATTGATAGGGGTTTTTTGCAGAAGGTATTAAAAAACAGGGAATTCCCGCTGAATGAGGACGGGATCCGGTTACCCCGCCGCGCCGGGCCTGTTGCCAGTCAACGACAGATCGGACTTTGTTAACAATTCTGGCCTCACGGCCTGCCGGACTATTCGGCAGCCACCACCAGCAGCACCGCGCCCTGAACACGCTCCGCCAGGTCCGCAAGGCCGGCCGGCGTGGCTGCCTGCGACGACTGCGGTTCTGCGTCAGCATGCTGCATGGCTCGCAGGGCTGCGTGCACCTTCTCCGCCTTGACGGCATAGCTAAGACCCGGCTGTGTACCACTCGAACCCGTGTCATCCCCAAGCATGGCGGCCATGACGCCAACAACCTCGCCATTCATGTTGATCAGAGGACCACCACTGTTGCCGGGTTGTATCTGTACAGAAGTCTGGTAGCTGGTCGGATCATCGCGGTAACCGTTTGCCGCACTGATAATACCCGTGGAAAGTTTTGGTGTGCGTCCGAGGATATCGACGCGCGGGAACCCGAGCGTGAATACACTGCTGCCGGTACGTGCACCATCGCGGGCAAGCGGCAAAACCGGCGGCAGTGAGGCAGCCCCTTCGATACGTAACAATGCAATGTCGTTCAACTCATCGCGCAACACAACAGCTGCCGGGTAACGCTGTCCATGTATATCGTACAGGTCGACAATTGAAACGTCTGAGACAACATGCTCGCTGGTTACGACGTACCCTGAAGAGACAGACCATGCTGTACCGGTCGAAGTCCCGGCCAATCCATTAAGGAAATCATTAGTGCCTGCATCCGGCTCTTCAATTGATTGCGTTTGCAATCCTGGCTCGAGCATGGCTCGTGCTGCCTGCAAGCCCTGTGCAGCTGCGCGCTCAAACCAGCTGTTTGCGATTTTCCGGCTCTTCTCAACCCCCTGTCCGTCGCGATACATGAGTCCGAGGTTATATTGCGCGGCAGCCAGTCCGTTTTCGGCTGACTGCCGATACCAGTGCACAGCACGAACGGGATTCACATCAAGGCCACGACCGGCGTCGTACATAAGTCCGACATTCAATTGCGCGTTTGCATCACCCTGTTCTGCCAGTGGCATCCAGTAATGCAGTGCTGTCTTGAATTCACCTGACTCATACGCATCCCAGCCACGCCTGAAATCGTCGGCGTCAGCCGGCCCGGCGTTTGCGGAAAAAGACAGACAAAGTAGCGCCAGCCCGAAGCAGGCTGCTGAATTTCTGACGAGAGACGCATATCCATATGCGCGTGTGTTCATCCATTCCATTGCCGTGCCTCCTAGCCCAGGAGAAAATCGGTTATATAGCGTAACGGCCGGTATCGAAACAAACTTGAAAAAGCGTCGATCGCAACCGCTCAGAAGCAGATCGGACACATATATTACTGTTTTTTATCAGCAAGTTACGCATTTTTGTGCGGCCGGGCCATCGTCACCAGCAAGAATTGATCATGGCCGCAGCCTGCCCGGCAGCCCGGTACCGAACAGCCCTGCCAGTACAGCAAAGCAGCTGATGACCTGACTCCCCTGATGCTGGCCTATTCACCATAGACGAAAAATCCGCTGCTTCCTGTTGCGTCACTACCGGCATGCAGCCGGCTAGCGGAAATACCGGCCAATATAGCGGCTGGCAAGGGACAGGGCGTGTTGCTTGAGCTTTCTCATGACTGGCTGACCGAGTTAACAAGCCCATTCAATAAAATTTGACAGTATCTGATTAATAAAATTCTGGCTTGTTGCGTATAAAACCAAAGTACAATGTTGAAACAATTTGCGCCCTGACTACCGTCATGCATTCTCATGGTCATGGAGAAATAATATAAATGCCCCCCTTGCCCGAACCCCATGCCCTGGCATTACTTGCGCTTACACTCATTGCATTATTCCTGTTCACACGCGAACGCATTCCACTCGAAACATCCAGCCTGATCGTACTGGTACTGTTGACTGTCGGCTTTGAGCTGTTTCCCTACCATGACGATGCAGGAACGCTGCATCCGGTCGACTTCTTTTCAGGCTTTGGTCACGAGGCGCTGGTCGCTGTGTGTGGACTGATGATTATCGGGCACGGCCTGGTGCGGACCGGTGCGCTGGAACCGGTCGGAAGACTGCTTGCACGCATGTGGTCACACAGCCCGAAACTATCATTACTGTTGACACTGATACTCGCCGGCCTGTTGAGTGCCTTCGTCAACAACACCCCCATCGTAGTGTTATTGTTGCCCATTCTGGTAAGCGTGTCGTTACGATCCGGGACCAGTGCATCGGGCATTCTCATGCCAATGGGGCTCTCTACGCTGGTTGGCGGAATGTCCACCACGATCGGCACATCGACCAACCTGCTGGTGGTGGGTGTCGCGGCCGACCTGGGCCTGCGACGCTTTGACATGTTTGATTTTTTCGTGCCGGCAGTTATCGCCGGCAGCCTGGGTATTCTCTATCTCTGGCTGATTGCGCCTCGCATCCTGCCTGAGCGAGAAGCCGCCATGACCGATACGTCACCGCGGATATTTACTGCCCAGCTGAACATCGTGGAAGACAGCTATGCGGATGGACGCACGCTGGCGGAATTACGCAAGAAGACCGGCGACTCCATGCGGGTGCAACGCATCCAGCGCGGTGGCAGCGTGCTGCTGCCATTGCCGGATATCGTTATCCAGGCCGGCGACCAGTTGCAGCTGGAAGACACGCCGGTGCAGCTGAAGGAATACGAACAGGTACTGGGTGCGATGCTCTACTCCGGTGAAAGCGCGGTTGACGAGGATCATCCGCTGGAAGCACAGGATCAGCAACTGGCGGAAATTGTTGTCGTACAGGGTTCACCACTGGTCAACCGGACCCTGAACAGGAGCCGCTTTACCGATCATTACCAGCTCGCCACACTGGCGCTGAGCAAGGCCGGCTCGACGGTACACACATTGCGCGAAAATATCGGCGACATCCGGCTAAGCGTTGGCGATATTCTGCTGGTACAGGGCGCACGCGAACAGCTGGCAAGCATCAAGCGCGATGGAGAACTGCTGGTGCTGGATGCGACTGCAGACCTGCCCTTCACGGATAAGGCACCGATCGCGCTCCTGATCATGGCACTGGTCATCGTGAGTGCCGCCATCGGCCTGCTGCCGATTGCGGTCAGTGCCGTTACCGGCGCCCTGCTGATGCTGCTTACCCGCGCCCTTGCCTGGCGTGATGTCGGTAACGCACTCAGCACGTCGGTCATCATGATCGTGGTGGTGAGCCTGGCGCTCGGTCTTGCCCTTACGCGCACCGGCGCAACCGGATACCTGGCCGATAGTTACCTTGCGCTGACCACCGGCCTGTCACCACACTTTATTCTTGGCGGCCTGATGCTGATGATGGCACTGCTGACCAATGTCATATCCAACAACGCCGCCGCCGTCATCGGCACGCCGGTCGCCATTTCTATTGCCAACAGTCTTGCCCTGCCCGCCGAGGCGTTTGTCCTCGCTGTGCTGTTTGGCGCCAATATGAGTTATGCAACACCAATGGCGTACAAGACCAACCTGCTGGTCATGAATGCCGGCGGTTATACGTTCGGTGATTTCGTTCGTATCGGCCTGCCCCTGACCGCCATCATGTGGCTCACACTGAGCTGGTTATTGCCGCGCCTTTACGGGTTTTAAAGCGACCCGCAGGAAATCATGGCGCTGTGTATTGTCAACCGAGCGGCGCTTCCTGGATCAGCACCCGGGTACCCACCGTTACCCGGTCAAACAGTTCAATCACCTCATGGTTGCGCATTTTTACGCAACCGTGCGATGACGGCACGCCCATCGCATCCTCGTCCGGGCATCCATGAATGTAGATATATCGACGCATGGAATCGACATTGCCAAACCGGTTGATGCCGGGCTCCAAACCACACAGCCAGAGAATTCGTGTCAGCATCCAGTCCCGTTCCGGCTCGGCGGCCTTCAGCGCCGGCGTGTAAAGCTCGCCAGTCGGGCGACGGCCAACAAAGACCGTGCCGGGCGGGCAGCCGTC
>JAOULY010000116.1 GCA_029881775.1 Gammaproteobacteria bacterium | reverse complement strand
AACAGAGAAGGATAAATTACTGAAGGTCGTCCTGTTCGGACAACCGGAACTCGACACGCGCCTGAAACAGAACAACATGCGTCAATTAAGGCAGCGCATCCTGTTTAATTACAACCTTAAACCGCTGGACAGGAAAACGCTGGATGTCTACATCAATCACCGCCTGCTGATAGCCGGTTACCGTGGCGCACCCCTTTTCAGCCGGCGCGCTGTGAAACTGCTGCATCGCAACAGTCGCGGCATTCCACGCCTGACCAACATACTTTGTCACAAGGCAATGATGTCGGCATACGGGCGCGGGGATAGGCTTATCAGGCCGGTACACATTCGCAATGCCTCACTGGATACCGAGGATGTACAGCCACGCCGGCATCGCCTGGCCATTGCAACCGGCCTGTTCGGCCTGCTGACCCTGACCAGCGCCGGACTGCTGGCGGCCCTGCACTAACGGACGGACACCATGAGCCTGATAAACGACATGCTGAAAGACCTCGATGCCCGTCGCACACAGCCGGCATTTGCCAACCTCGCCGCACTGCCCGGCGCGGATAACAGCTATGAAGTTTTTAAAATTCCACGTAATGGCCTGATATGGGCAGTCGCAGCAATGTTTCTGCTCGGCACGATTGCCGTCACCGCCCCCTTGTTGGCCGATTATTTCGCAGACGCCACCGCGTCCACCCGGGTAGTTAACAGCGCACCACTCGCAGACAACACGATAATCCCACTGAAATTACCCGACGAAGTACGCGTTTCAACAGACACAGTAATATCAACTGCAAACCAGCCGGTGTCCGTCTCCCCGCCACCGGTTATGGACGCTGCCAGCAGTCGCAGCATCGCAGTACCGGCCCACCGCGAGGAACCACGCGCCCCTGAGGAAGCTGTTGCAGTCAGCAGCATTACGGTGAACCCGTCACCTGGCAGCCGGCCAGGCAACCGGGACTATCACATGGCCAACCGTGCCGCGGCCGCAGGCAACGACCTTCTCGCCATCCGCACGCTGGAACAGTTACTGCTTGATAACAGCGACCATCACGATGCACGCCTGTTACTCGCCAGCCTGTACATCAGGCGCCAACAGCACGCACGTGCCGAGTCATTGCTTGTGCATGGCTTGTCACTGCACCCGGATCATTCCGGCTCGGCGCGCCTGCTGGCACGATTACTGGTGAGCAGGGGGCAGCATACAGAGGCAATTGTTCGCCTTGAAGCGGCACTTGCCGGCGCCTCACGGGATGCCGAATACCATGCGTTGCTCGCAGGCCTCTACCAGCACAGCGGCAATCCGGCAGGGGCAGAACGGCATTACACAGAGGCACTCACACTGAACCCGGGGCGTGGAGAATGGTGGATGGGACTGGGTATATCCAGGGAGCAAACCGGCAACGCAAGCGCTGCCGGCGCGGCCTATCGCAAGGCACTCGAATACCCGCTGGATACAGCACTTCATGACTACATCAATACGCGCCTGCAGCTGATCACCCGGAATGATCCATCTGGCCGGGTGGCCGGCTAATACAGGGGAACGTCCGAGCCATGGCAGCCAACATGAAAAACGCCCGTATCCGACTGGGCGAACTGCTGATCGAACATAAACTGATATCCGAGGCGCAACTGCAGGCTGCGCTGGGAGAACAGAAAAAGAGCGGCCGCAGGCTCGGCCGCGTCCTGATCGACAACGGTTATGTCGATGAAGATGCCATGCTGCGAGTACTGTCCGACCAGCTGCGCATTCCGTACATCGATCTGACTACATTCGACCTGAATCCTCAACTGGTGCAACTGCTGCCGGAAACCGATGCGCGTCGCTACCGTGCGATTGTCCTGAAGGAAAGTAACGACGGACTGCTGGTCGCCATGGGTGACCCCATGGACATCTTCGGTTACGACAGCCTGGTCAAGGTACTGAAAAGACCGGTCGAACTGGCGATTGCCAGTGAAAGCCAGTTGTTTGCCGCAATGGACCGCACCTACCACGACTCTGACGAGATCAGGTCGCTGGCCAGCGAGGTCGGCAAGGAGATGTCCAGGGACAGCTTTGATCTCGACAAGCTGATGGCCAGCACCAGCAAGAGCGACGCACCGGTGGTGCGCCTGATCCAGACCATGTTCGAGGGTGCGGTCAGGGCCAATGCATCGGATATTCATATCGAGCCAGGCGAAGATGTCCTGCGTATCCGGCGTCGCATCGACGGCATACTGCACGAGCAGGTCGTCGAGGACCGTCACATCAACAGCGCGCTTGTGTCGCGGTTGAAACTCATGGCAAATGCGGATATTTCCGAGCGCAGGTTGCCGCAGGACGGACGCTTCTCGGTGAACCTGGGTGACGGGCAGATCGATGTCCGACTGTCGACGATACCGACACAGAATGGCGAAAGTGTCGTCATGCGACTGCTTGACCACAGCAACTCGATCAAGTCACTTGATAAACTCGGCATGCCGGATGACATACTGGACACGTTCCGCCGTGTCATTCACAAGCCACATGGACTGATCCTGGTAACGGGCCCGACCGGCAGCGGCAAGACCACCACGCTCTATAGCGCGCTGAGCGAACTCAACACGGCGCAGCGAAAAATCATCACCATCGAGGACCCGGTTGAATACCGCCTGTCGCGCATCAGCCAGGTGCAGGTCAACAACAAGGTCGGGCTGGACTTTGCGCGCGTGCTGCGCACCGCACTCAGGCTTGACCCTGACATATTGCTGCTGGGCGAGATTCGCGACCAGGAAACCGGCGAGATCGGCCTGCGCGCATCACTGACCGGCCACCTGGTGCTGTCGACCCTGCACACCAACGATGCCGTCAGCAGTGCAATCCGCCTGATGGACATGGGCCTGCAAGGCTACCTGCTGGCCTCGGCGGTACAGGGAATCCTTGCCCAGCGCCTGATCCGGCGCGTTTGCCAGCACTGCGCGAGCCCGCGCAAACTGGATGCCAATGAACAGGCCTGGCTGCATGACCAGGCCGGCAGCAGCCTGGATAACCATGCTTTCGTGGAAGGCAGCGGCTGCGGCCAGTGCAACCACACGGGTTACAGCGGCCGCATCGGCATCTATGAATTCCTGGTCATGGACAGCTTGCTTACCGAGGCGTTGCGTCGCGAGGACCAGAACGCATTTCTCAAGGCCGCCCGCGAACAGGATGGATACCGGCCGCTGGTGCAGAATGCACTGGACTATGCATGTAACGGCATCACCACTATAAATGAAGTCATTCGCCTGTGCGGGTGGGCTGATTGATGCCGGTTTTTCATTACAAGGCGCGCGGCACACGCGGCGATGCCGTTGAGGGAACCATCGACGCCGGCAGCACCGATGCGGCCGCCACGCGCCTGATGGACAGTGGCCTGACACCGATCGACATCCATTTGCATGTCGGTAGCGGAAGGCTGCAGACAGGTCTTAAAGAACTGTTAAAACCGAACGTGGAAACGGCCGACCTGATCCAGTTCAGCCGCCAGATGTATAGCATGTTACGCGCCGGCATACCGATCTTTCGTGCAGTTAAAGCACTTGCCGCCACCACCGCCAATGCGACACTCAAAATGACCCTGGAACGGGTCGGCGAAACACTCGAGTCCGGTCGCACTCTGTCCGAAGCACTCGGCCAGCACCCGAAAATATTCACGGTGTTCTATATCAGCATGGTCAGGGTCGGCGAAACCAGCGGCCAAATGGAACATGCTTTTCAGCAACTGGCCTTTTATCTTGACCGGGAGAAACAAACCCGCAAAAAGATCAAAGCGGCACTGCGCTACCCGGTGTTCGTCATCTCGGCCATTTTCGTTGCACTTGGCATCATCAGCCTGTTCGTCATCCCCGCCTTTGCCGACATGTTCAAAAGCTTCGGCGCGGAACTGCCGCTGCCAACACGAATCCTGATGGCAATATCGGACTTCATGATTAATTACTGGGCAATAATCCTGGCGGCCATTGTCCTGTCTGTAATCGGCCTGCGTAGCTGGATCAATACGGAAGACGGCTGTTATCGCTGGGACAAGGTGATGTTAAGAGTGCCACTGACCGGCCCGGTTATCTACAAGGCGCTGCTGGCACGATTCAGTCACCTGTTCTCGATGTCTCTCGGTGCCGGCGTACCACTGAACACGTCATTAACAGTGGTATCACACGCGCTCAACAACCGCTTCCTGGAAGAGCGCATTCTCGGCATGCGCAGCGGCATTGAACAGGGCAATGCACTAAGCATGGTCGCTGCAAGCAGCGGCATTTTCGATCCGCTGGTCATGCAGATGCTCGCGGTAGGCGAGGAATCCGGCACCGTCAATGAACTGCTGGGCGAAATCGCTGAATATTATGACCGCGAAGTCGAATACTCCACCGAGCGCCTGAGCGCCTCCATCGAACCGATCCTGACTATGATTATCGGCGTACTGGTACTGGTGATGGCCATGGGCGTGTTCCTGCCCATGTGGGATCTCGCCTCGGCCGCGCTGCATTGAATTAAATTGACATGTATTCTACTGATAATATTGACTATTTTATTCGCATGTTTCTAAAGTAAGTTAGTAACATGCCGTTAAACTGAGTGCACAGGTTCACGTGCCAACACCTAAAGGAGTAGGAAAATGAGCAAAGTAAAGGGATTTACATTAATCGAACTGGTAATCGTAATCGCCATCATCGGCGTGCTGTCAGCGATTGCTATTCCAAAATTCATCGATCTGTCTGCGGATGCATTGAGTGCCTCCAAGAAAGGCATGAGTGGCGCCGTGAAAAGTTCACATGCCATCTCAATCGCAGATCTGAAGACGTTTCCGACCGTGACCCAGCTGGGTACCTATGTTAACGGTGAGGGCGTCGCCGTTGTTGCTACCGGCATCCAGGTCGATATCGACGGTACTAACTACGTCGTACCGACCTATACCGATACCAACTGCGCAACCGCAACCGCGGCGGTGGGCAACACGGTAAAGTGCGTAGGAATGATTCCGTAACGGAACCGACGCATTGAACCTGGCGACCTGAAAGGGCGGGCCTGGCCCGCCCTTTTCATTAAGCACGGCCGGTAACATGCAAATACGCACGCACAACGGTTTCACCCTGATCGAACTGGTCATCGTACTGGCCATTATCGGCAGCATCGCGGCTATCGCCCTGCCCCGCTGGGCACCGGCAGATACAACCGTGGCCGCGCAGGCCGATCGACTGGCACGTGACCTGCGGCACACACAGTCCATGGCCATGCACCAGGGCCGGACACTGACGTTCGATATCCAGTCAGCGAGTGGCTACCGCGTGGTGGACAGTGGCAGCATGACAGTCACCGACCCGGCAACCCTGCAGCCATTTCTGGTCACGATGGACAACAACGTCACCGTGAGTGGAACGGATACCGGATTCGACAGCCTGGGACGGCCCGTGGCCAGCGGCAGCCTGCTGTCGACGGCACGCGTATTCACCATCAGCGGCAACGCCAGCACTGCATCAGTAACCCTCAACCCGCTCACCGGCTTCGTCACTGTCGCGCCATGATTAAAGCCAAGCAACAGGGATTTACGCTACTGGAACTGGTCATGGTAATGACGCTGATTGCACTGGCCTCGATACCGATACTTGGCCAGTTCAGCCAGGCTTCCAGCATTCTGTTAACCGACGAAATTATCCAGACGGCCGCGCAACTCGCCCAGGAACGCGCGGAAGGCATCATGGCAGACCGCCGCGGTAACGGTTATGCCGCGATCCCGACCGGCACCACCAGCGACGTGCTGGCCGGCGCCTATAGCAACTACAGCCGGACCGTCACCGTCTTGTCACCCCCGGGCGGCAGCGGCTGCGCGACCGGCGCAAGCTGCAAGGAAGTCGTCATCGGTGTGGACCACGGCGGTCGCACCCGCGCGCAACTGACCTTCATCCTGGTGGATTACTGATGAACCGCAAGCGCCGGCAACAGGGTTTCACCCTCATGGAAATGGTCATCGCCCTGGTGGTGCTTGGCCTGCTGGGATCCGTCGCCGGTTATGGACTGGTCGGCGGCGTACTGGCATTCGGTGAAACCACCGGCGCCGTCAAGACCCTGGGCAACCTGCGCTATGCGAATGAACGCATGGCACGCGAGATCCGCGAAATACGCCGCAACCCGCTCACCCCGGCCAACTATGACATCAGCACCATGACTGCCAGCACCCTGGCGTTCACCCGCTCGGACGGGATTACCGTGACGCTGACCGCCGCGCCGCCGCTGGTTCAACTCGGCTATTCAAGCCCTGCACTCAACCAGACCCTGACCGACGAGGTTGGTAGTCTGAGTTTTACCTACCTGCAGGCCGACGGCAGCACGGCAGCGACCGGTAACAACGATATCGCCTTTGTCGACTTCGAACTGGTGCTCTCGCACAATGGCAACAATTACCCGCAACGCAGTCGCGTGTCGCTGAGGAACCGCCAGTGAAACCGGTTTCCCCTGGATACCAGCGCGGCGCCGTCACCCTGACGGGAGCGCTGTTTCTGATTA
>JAOULY010000115.1 GCA_029881775.1 Gammaproteobacteria bacterium | reverse complement strand
CCGGCTGGTAATAACCCGGGCTGCCCATGCCATCGGGAAAATACTGCTCGCCGGCTGCATAGCCTTCCGGCTCATCATGCGCGTAGCGGTAGGCCTTGCCATAGCCGAGTTCTTTCATCAGCTTGGTCGGTGCATTGCGCAGGTGGACCGGCACTTCCAGTGAACCGGTTTTGCCGATTTCACTTTTGGCAGTATTAAATGCCTTGTAGACGGCATTACTCTTTGCCGCACAGGCGAGATACAACACCGCCTGTGCCAGCGCCAGCTCGCCCTCCGGACTGCCAAGGCGTTCCTGCACATCCCAGGCATTCAGGCACAGGGTGAGCGCGCGCGGGTCGGCATTGCCGATATCCTCGGACGCCATGCGCACCACGCGCCGCGCGATATACAGGGGATCACAACCGCCATCCAGCATGCGTACCAGCCAGTAAAGCGACGCATCGGGACTGGAGCCGCGCACCGACTTGTGCAAGGCGGAGATCTGGTCATAGAAATCATCGCCGCCCTTGTCGAAGCGACGGCTGCCGCCACTGATGACCTCGGCAAGCAGGGATTCAGGGATGACAGTTCGGCCGGCCTGTTCCTCGGCAAGGTCAGCGGTAATCTCCAGCAGGTTCAGGGCGCGCCGCGCATCACCATCCGCCGCCTGCGCCAGCTGGTCGCGCATCGCCCCGGGCAGGTCCAGGTTTAACCGGCCGAGCCCGTGTTCGCTATCCGCCAGTGCACTGTCAATGATTGTCCGCAGCGCATCCGGCTCCAGCCGCTTGAGGACATAGGTGCGCGCACGCGACAGTAGCGCGCTGTTCAGTTCAAACGAGGGGTTCTCTGTGGTGGCACCGATAAAAATGACGGTACCGTCCTCGACGTAGGGCAGAAAGGCATCCTGCTGTGACTTGTTGAAGCGGTGTGCCTCGTCGATAAACAGCACTGTCTGCCGCCCTTCCATGTCGCGTATCTGCTGTGCAGCCGCCACCGCGTTGCGAATATCCTTGACGCCGGCCAGCACCGCCGACAACGTCATGAACTCGGCCTGTGTGGTTGCCGCCAGCAGGCGCGCCAGGGTGGTCTTGCCGGTTCCGGGTGGCCCCCACAGCACCATGGAATGCAACTTGCCTTCCGCCAGTGCGCGACGCAGTGATTTATCCGGACCGAGAATGTGGGACTGCCCGATAAAGGCAGCCAGCGTGCGTGGCCGCATGCGGTCGGCCAGTGGCCGCCACTGCCCGTCATTGCTAGCCATGCGAATGCTTAAGGCAGGTCACCGACCACGTCAGCCCCTTCGGGGGGTGTAAAGGTAAACAGCTGGCGATCGAGCAAGGGGTTGCGTTGCAGGTTGGAAAACGTAAATACCGTGGTATTGCCGAAGGCGTCGGCGGCAGCAATACGCTGCAGTCCGTCTGCGTTGAACTGCAAGGTCAGTTCGGTCACATTGCTGTCATTGCTCTTCGGGGTCAGCAGGATATCCTGCCCATCGACTTCGCTGATGTTGAATACCTCCTCCAGCGGCTGTTCGCCGCTCAGCAGCATGGCCGGTGTCGCCGTCAGCACTTCACCCGCCGCCTGTACCGTTACCTGCTCGAGGTCCTTGTCAAAAGCCCACAGATGACTGCCATCGGCAACGACCTGCTGCTGGTAAGGTTGCGAGTAATCCCAGCGAAACATGCCCGGGCGCATGATCCACATATGGCCTGACGAGGACTGGATTTCGCGCATGTTGCCATCCAGCACCTGCTGACTGAAATCGGCTGACAGTGTGCGCAGGTCCTTGAAGAAGTCCGCGAGGCGTGCTGAAGGGGCATCGGCATGTGACTGCGCGCCAGACAACGACAGCAGGCAGACAAGGAGTAGTTTTCTCATAACGTTAATCAAGCGTCCGGTGGGGGTGGCGCGAGGACTTCGCGACTGCCATTCGTCTCCATGGGACCTACGACACCGGTTTCTTCCATGTGTTCAATCATTCGCGCGGCGCGATTGTAACCAATCTTTAACCGGCGCTGCACACCCGAGATGGATGCCTTGCGTGACTGTGTCACGATCATGACCGCCTGGTCATACAGGGGATCGGCCTCGGTATCATCCCCGCCACCGCCACCGTTTGCCGGTGACAGACCGGGCACCGGCTCACTGGAAACCTCGAGAATCTCGGTCATGTATTCCGGCTCTGAATTTCCCTTCAGGTGAGCAGTCACCTTGTGTACTTCCTGGTCGGAGACAAAGGCGCCGTGTACACGCACCGGTACACTGGTGCCGGGGGCTACGTACAGCATGTCGCCATGCCCCAGCAGTTGCTCGGCGCCCATCTGGTCGAGGATGGTGCGGGAATCGATCTTCGATGACACCTGGAAGGCGATCCGGGTCGGGATATTGGCCTTGATCAGGCCGGTGATGACATCCACCGATGGGCGCTGCGTGGCAAGCACCAGGTGGACACCGGCGGCACGTGCCTTCTGCGCGAGTCGCGCAATCAGTTCCTCGACCTTTTTACCGACCACCATCATCATGTCGGCCAGCTCGTCGATAACAATGACGATGTAGGGCAGCGGCTGCAGCGTCGGGTGCTCGGTACCTTCCAGCGCTTCTTCCGGCTTGAACAAGGGGTCGGGTATCGGCTTGCCCTTCTCGATCGCCTCGCGCACCTTGCGGTTGTAACTGCCGATATTGCGCACACCCATTGCGGCCATCAGCTTGTAGCGCCGTTCCATTTCGCCGACACACCAGCGCAACGCGTTGGCGGCCTCGTTCATATCGGTTACCACCGGAGTCAGCAGGTGCGGTATGCCTTCATACACCGACAGCTCCAGCATCTTCGGGTCGATCATGATCAGCCGCACGTCTTTCGGCAGCGTCTTGTACAGCAGGCTGAGTATCATGGCGTTGATGCCGACCGACTTGCCGGAACCGGTGGTGCCGGCCACCAGCAGGTGCGGCATCTTTGCCAGGTCGACCACGATCGGCAGGCCGCTGATGTCCTTGCCGAGCGCCAGCGTCAGCGGTGAACTGGAGGCCTCGTATTCTTCCGTGTTAAGGATTTCACCGAGTGTAATCACCGCGCGGTTTTCATTCGGTATTTCCAGGCCAATAACCGACTTGCCCGGGATCACCTCCACCACGCGTACGCTGATAGCGGACAGCGCGCGGGCAATATCCTTGGCAAGGTTGCTGATCTGGCTGACCTTGACGCCCGGACCAAGGTCGAGTTCGAAGCGGGTAATCACCGGCCCCGGGTTCACGGCGACGACCTGCACCTCGATATTGAAATCCAGCAGCTTCAATTCCACCAGCCGCGACATCGCTTCCAGCGACGCTTCCGAATAACCCGATTCGCTTGGTCGTGGATCATCCAGCAACGACAGCGGCGGCAATTTTGAATCGGTCGGCGGGTCGAACAGCGGCACCTGTCGTTCGCGCTCCTTGCGATCACTGGTCTTCGGCTTGTGTATTACCGGCTCGATCCGCACCGGCGTGCGCCTGGCGATTTTTTCCTGGCTGGCCTTGATGACTTCCTCGCGTTCGCTGCGTGCCTTGCGCGCTGCCAGCTGTTCAGGCACCACGCTTAACCGCTCGAACAAATAATCGAACGCAATCAGCGTGTACTTGCCCACCACGTCCATGACGACCAGCCAGGAGATGCCGGTAAACAGTGTCACGCCGGTCAGGAACAGGGCAAACAGAAACAGGCTGGCGCCGACCGGGCTGACCACGTCTACCAGGTTGTTGCCGATGACCTTGCCAAGCACGCCACCGGCACCGGCCGGCAGGTAACGGTTCTCACCGCCCGCTTCCATGGATGCGAGCGCGCAACCGGCACCCACGGTCAGCAGGAAGCCGGACCAGCGCACCGCCAGTACGTGCAGGTCTATACCGCCGGTCGGTGTATGGCCGCGATACACCAGCCAGCCGCTGTAACCGACCATGATCGGCAACAGGTACGCCAGGTATCCGAACAGGTACAGCAGCACATCGGCCAGCCAGGCGCCGATAATGCCGCCGGCATTATTGATGTGGCTGACCGCGCCGCTGTTTGACCAGCCCGGGTCGGCCGGGTGATAGCTGGCCAGTGAAACCAGCAGGAAGATGGCCATTGCACCCAGTATCAGCAATGCGCCTTCACGCAGACCGTGAGAAACCTGGTGGGTGATTTTTTTTCCGGTGTCTTTTTTACGCCGCGCCTGTGCCAAAATAATCCTCTTTCGCAGGTAACTTCGCCAATCGCTGGATTCTATTCGTTTTTTTGCCTGTCAATCAAGTCATTCTTTCAGCGCGGGATGGACCAGCTGCCCGGCCTGCACATTAATGGCCTGTCGCAGTGCCTCATTCGACAATCCGTCTGCCCGGGCAAGTGTCTCAACGTAGGGCAATAAAACCGCCGAGAGCGCCTGTGAGGCGCTGCGCGGGACGGCGCCGGGCATATTGGTCACGCAGAAATGGGTCACCCCCAGTTCCACGAAAGTGGGCGCATCGTAACTGGTCGGCCGGGTGGTTTCGATACAGCCGCCCTGGTCCACCGAAATATCGACGGCAACACTGCCCGGGGCCATGCTCGCGATCATGTCACGGCTGATGATGTGCGGTGCTTTTGCACCGGGTTTCAGTGCCGCGCCGATCAACAGGTCAGCACCGGCAACCGCCGTGCTGATACTGTCCGGGTAGGGATACAGGGCCGTGACGTTGGCGCCAAGCCGCCGCATATCCGCCAGCCGTTCGCGCCGTACGTCGAATACGGTCACCCGGGCACCGATCGCCGCCGCCATGGCCGCGGCATTGCCGCCGGCATGACCACCCCCGATGACAACAACATGCCCGCGCTCCGCGCCGGGGAGACCGCCCAGCAACAGGCCCTTGCCCCCCTGCGGTGCATGCAACAGGTGGGTACCGATCTGCGTGGCCAGGCGGCCGGCAATATCACTCATCGGCGCGAGCAACGGCAGCTCACCCGACGCACTCACCAGTGTCTCGAAACCGATTGCCGTGAGACCAATGGACTGTAGCTCGCGGGCCAGCTCCGGTGCGGGCGCGAGGTGCAGAAAACAGAACAGGGTATGGTGCGCACGCAACCGTGCAAGATCGGCAGCAACCGGCTCCTTGACCTTGATGATCAACGTCGACTGGTCGTAGGTTGTCGCGGCATCCGCAATGACTGCGCCGGCCGCCACATAGTCCGCATCCGGATAGCCCGACTGGACACCGGCAGCGTGCTCCACAGTAACCGTATGTCCGTCCGCAACCAGCGCCGCACAGGCGGCCGGCAACAGTGCCACCCGCCCTTCCTGGGGTTTTACTTCACGTGGTATGCCTATTTTCATGCAGTCTTTACCCGTTCGTTGAAGTTCCGTAACATGCGCAGGCGCTACACAGGCGTTGGTCAGCACCCGGAACCTTTGCCGTAACCACCGGTCGGTAACCGGTAATCCGAACGTTCCTCCCGCAGCCGTGACAATATTAATACTGCAAACCGGAGTCATTATACATGAGCGATACCAAGCACTGCCGTCTTCTGATACTGGGTTCCGGCCCTGCCGGATATACCGCTGCGGTCTACGCGGCACGCGCCAATCTTGATCCCGTCCTCGTTACCGGCCTGGAACAGGGTGGCCAGCTGATGACCACTACCGAAGTCGAAAACTGGCCCGGCGGCGATGAAACCATGCAGGGTCCGTCCCTGATGGAAGATATGCGCAAGCATGCGGAACGTTTCGATACCGAGATGATTTTCGATCACATCCACAGCGTCGACTTCAGGCAACGTCCCTACCGCCTGGAAGGCGACTCCGGCGTATACACCTGCGATGCACTTATTATCGCAACCGGTGCATCGGCCATGTACCTCGGACTGGAATCCGAAGAGGCCTTCAAGGGCAAGGGCGTCTCCGCCTGCGCGACCTGTGACGGCTTTTTCTACAAGGGGCGTGATGTCGCCGTTATCGGCGGCGGCAACACCGCAGTCGAGGAAGCGCTGTACCTGGCCAATATCGCTTCCCATGTCACGCTGATCCATCGCCGCGACAAGCTGCGCTCGGAAAAGATCCTGCAGGACCGCCTGTTCAAGAAAGTACAGGAAGGCGTGGTTACCATCGCCTGGGACCACGTCCTCGATGAAGTCATCGGTGATGACAGCGGCGTGACCGGTGTACGCATTCGCAACGTCAAGGATGAATCCACCTCTGACATCGATGTACATGGCGTCTTTATCGCTATCGGCCACAAGCCGAATACGCAAATATTCGACGGGCAGCTGGACATGAACGGCGGCTACATAAAGGTTAAAAGCGGTCTCGAGGGCATGGCGACCGCAACCAGCGTTGCCGGCGTATTTGCCGCCGGCGATGTCAGCGACCATGTTTACCGGCAGGCCATAACATCAGCCGGCACCGGCTGCATGGCGGCACTCGATGCCGAGGTCTACCTGGACAATCTTGCGCACGAACAGGGGGACTGAGTCCCTGCCCCGCCCGTGCAAACGCACATCGTCAGGGACATCACGTCCATCCCGGCT
>JAOULY010000113.1 GCA_029881775.1 Gammaproteobacteria bacterium | reverse complement strand
ATTCAGCGTCGTGCCCGGCTCGAACAGGAACATGGGACTGCCCTCCTCCGACACCTGGACACCACTACTCGGCACGACCACGGTTTCACCGTCCGAGAACGGCGCCGGCTGACTGACCCCATAGGCTTCAGAGATCGTGACGGTCAGACTGCCATGCGAAACCGCCGCCGGCATGACGCGTACGTGGTTGCCGATAACGACCGTACCGGTCCGCGAATTGATTATGACGCGCGCCGGCGCCTCGCCCGGTTCGACCTGCAGGTTTTCGAGCATGGCCACGAACATGACCTTCTTGTCGGCCTCCAGCGGCGCGCGCACCTTGACGGAGCCGCCATCGAGCGCCCTCGCGGTATCCTGCCCCATGGCCTGGTTGATGCTTTCGACAACCCGGGTTGCCGTGGTGAAATCCGCGCTGTTCAGGTTCAGCGTCAGCGAGTCGCCTGAATCAAACGGGTTCGGCACACTGCGCTCCACTGTTGCACCCCCCGGCACACGACCGACGCTTGGCACGTTAACGACGACACGTGACCCGTCGGCACCATCGGCGCCGAAACCACCCACCACCAGGTTGCCCTGTGCAATGGCGTAGACCTGTCCGTCGGCACCTTTTAAAGGCGACATCAACAGGGTGCCGCCGCGCAGGCTCTTGGAATTACCGATCGATGACACCGTCACATCGATCGTCTGTCCCGGCTTGGCAAAGGCGGGTAAATCCGCACTGACAATCACTGCCGCCGCGTTTTTCAGCTGCGGCTTGATATTGGGTGGCACCACCACACCCAGCTGCGCCAGCATATTGGTAAGACTCTGCACGGTAAAAGGCTGACTCGATGAGTCGCCGGTGCCGTCAAGTCCGACCACCAGGCCGTAACCGAGCAGCTGGTTATCGCGTACGCCGGCAACCGAGGCCACGTCCTTGATACGTTCTGCAGAACTGCCAATCGGCATGGCCATCGTGACCAGCACCAGCAGCCACTGCAGGGTTGTTTTATATTTTGTATTCATAGTCATATCCTGTGACGCGCTCAGTACGGCCATAACGGGGAAATGAAGAAGCGCGCCAGCCAGCCGATCGCGTTGGAATCAGCCGTCGCACCTTTGCCCTTGTAGGTGATCTGTGCATTTGCAATTTGCGTGGACAGCACGGTATTGGTCGGATTGATATCGACCGGCCTGACAATGCCGCGCAGCCGCACGTATTCATCACCCTGGTTGATCGCAATCCATTTCTCGCCCTGGACAACCAGGTTGCCGTTCGGTAACACCTGCGCAACGGTGACGGTAATGCTCCCCTGCAGGTTGTTGCTTTGAGAACTGTCCGACTCGCCACTGAAGTCACTGGACGAATCGAGGCCGGCACTCAAGGGGTCACCGCCAATGGTCAGGTCCTTGCCAAGCAGATTGGGTGCCGCGATATCGGTTGAATTGTCCTTCTTGATACCGGTACTCGCCTGTTTGCTGGCATCGGTCTGCTCATCGAGGATGACCGTCAGCAGGTCACCCACCTGGCGCGCCTTGATGTCCTCGAACCAGGGACGGGCGCTGCCGGCCATGTAGATCGATCCGGTGTTATTGACCGGTGGCGGCATGGCCACGGGCGCTGCCGGCGCGTACTCCGGCTGACCGGGGCGGGTAATAATCGATGTCCGGCTACAACCCGACAACATCAGTATGCACAGGCAGACAACAAACATCAGCGGTGCTGTTCCAGTTTTACGTAACATTCGCGTCATCCTTGACTTGTGTCTGCCACCCGCTTCGCCATAGAACAGGGCCGGGGAAAAATAAACAGGGAAATCCTTTTCAATATCCCCTCATCCTGGCCTTCTCTCTGCAAGAGAAGACTTTCAATTAATGACTACAAGGTGTTGTTTGCATATTCGAGCATCTGCTCGGCGGTGGAAATGGCCTTGGAATTCATTTCGTAGGCACGCTGTGTCTCGATCATGTTCACCAGTTCCTCGACGGTATTGACGTTGGACGTCTCCAGCGAACCCTGCGCAATCGTACCCAGTCCGTTCTGTCCGGCCGTTCCGGATTGCGGCGTGCCGCTGGAGCCGGATTCGAGAAACAGGTTCTGCCCGATCGGTTGCAGGCCTGCCGGGTTTATGAAATCGACTGTCTGGATCGTACCCAGCTGCGTCGGCGTGGCGACACCGGGCTGGGTTATCGACACCACCCCGTCATTGCCGATTGTCACACTCAGCGCATCGGATGGAATGGTAATCGATGGCTGCAGCGCATAACCTTTCGAGGTGACCATGTCGCCGTCGGCGTTGACCTGGAAGGTTCCGTCACGCGTGTAGGCCAGGCCGCCGTCCGGCGTCAGCACCTGGAAAAATCCGCGTCCCTCGATGGCCATATCCAGGCTGTTACCGGTCTGTACCAGGTTACCCTGGTTAAACAGTTTCTCGGTGGCAACCACGCGTACCCCGGTGCCCAGCATCAGGCCCGAGTTGAGCTGTGTATCTTCAGATGACAGTGACCCGGCCTGCGCCTGGTTCTGATAAAGCAGGTCCTCGAATACGGCACGTCCGCGCTTGAACCCGGTCGTGTTGACGTTGGCCAGGTTGTTGGCCGTCACCGCCATGCGGGTCTGCTGCGCCTCGAGCCCGGTTTTTGCTATCCAGAGTGCCTGATCCATGCTGCTATCTCCTGTTTATATATTCCCTGTAGGAGCGCAGGAATGCGCGAATAACTATTCCGGTTCGCGGACAACGTCCGCTCCTACAATTAATTAATAATTAACCCATTCGCATCAATGATGATGATGCCTTGTCGTTCTCTTCTGCATTCGCCATGATCTTTACCTGCATCTCGTAATGCCGTGCCAGCTGGATCATGTTGACCATGGCCTCGATACCGTTCACGTTGCTCGATTCAAGCGCGCCGGTCTGCAATGAAACTGTTGTATCTGCAACCGCCGGCTGGTAGCCGGCCATGTGCATGAGACTGTCCGAGCCCTTCATCATTTCGCTTTCCGGCGGATTGACGAGCTTGATGCGTTCGACCACCTGGAAGGCATTGGATGCCTGGCCGAGCGGTTTAACCGAAATCGTGCCGTCGGCAGCAATCTTTATCTTCTCAAACGGCGGGATAGCGATGGGACTGCCGCTACCGATCACCGGGTGACCCGCACCGGTACGCAACAGTCCCAGGCTGTCGACCTGCAAATCACCGGCGCGCGTATAGGCCTCGGTACCATCCGGCGCCTGCACCGCGATCCAGCCCTTGCCGTTCACGGCAATATCAAGATCGCGGCCGGTACCGATGGCCGATCCCGGCGTGAAGTCGACACCCTTGCCTTCCGCCACACCGTAGACACGACTGGCATGACCCGGACCGTATACCGGCGTGCTGGCATAGGATTCCAGGTCGGCACGGAAACCGGTGGTGCTGGCATTCGCCAGGTTCTGCGAATTTACTGCCTGCGCCTTCATGGTTTCGCTGGCGCCGTTCATGGCGACGTACAATAATTTATCCATGCGTGTGTCCCGGTCTCATCCGCCTGTTATTAACGGCCGATATTGATAACTGTCTGCGTCACGGTATCGGCCGCCGAAATAACCTGCGCATTGGCCTGGAAGCTGCGTTGCGCGGTGATCAGGCTGACCAGTTCCTCGGTAATCTCGACATTGGAATTCTCCAGTGCGCCTGACTGCAGGAAACCGTAACTGCCGGCACCCGGCTCGCCCAGCCTGCGGTCACCGGCCTGGAAACTATCGCCCCAGGTACTGTCACCCAGCGGGGACAAGCCCTGCGGGTTGGCGAAGTCAGCCAGTGCCACCTTGCCCATGGCGGATGTCTGGCCGTTACTGAAACGCGCCAGCACCACGCCGGACTCGTCGATATCCAGACCGCTCAGGCGCCCCGTTGCATAACCGTCCTGGAACAGGTTGTTGACGGCGAAACCGCTGCCGTACTGGGTCGTCCCGGTAAAGTCAAAATCGACATTCATGGTTTGAGCGCCGTTACCCGGATTGTATGCACCGAAGTTAACGGGTTGTGGCGAGGTCAGCTGGCCGAGGTTGTCGAATGTAACGTTCTGCACGGCCGTGGTCTGCGTACTATCGCCGTCCATCTCCATGCGCACATCCCATGAACGTGTGGCCGTATCGATCTTGCGGAAAAACAGTGCCGATGTATGCGGCTGCCCGAGACTGTCATAGGTAATAACCGATGTTGAGTAGTTATAGGTTGTCGGGTCTGCCGTATCGATAAGACCCGGACCCAGCTGCGTGGCATTGGCCTGCATGTTCAGGGAAATGTCGGCCGTGGAAGTCGGGTTCGGCGGCGTGGTGGAGGCCGTCAACTGCAAATCACCGAGTGATGCAGTACTGAAACTGGTTCCCTGGGTGTTCAGGGCCGGGTAGGCCTGCAATCGCTGGCCATTGACGTTCACCACGTAGCCATCACGGTCCACGCTGAAGCCACCGGCACGGCTGTAAACATTACTGCCCTGGTCATCCAGTACAAAGAACCCTTCACCGTTGACCGCCAGGTCCAGCGCGTTGCCGGTAAAGTCGATGTTACCCTGCGTGAATAACTGCGAAACCGATGCAAGACGCACACCGGCGCCGGTATCCAGGGAACCGATACTGCCGAATGCCGTGGCATACACATCGGTAAACTCGGCCCTGGACTGCTTGAAACCATTGGTATTTGCGTTGGCAATATTGTTCGCCGTAACATCCAGCGACGCCTGTGCTGCGGCCAATCCACTTAATGCGATTCGAAATGACATGTGACTTCTCCTTTATCTTTCCCTTGATAGCCGACAATCCATCCATGGCTTGCCGGTGATACGTTCCTGATCCGTGGCTTACTAGCTAATCTGCCTGACCTGTGAAAAATCTACCGTGCCCAGACCGTTCAACTCCAGCGTAAGCGACCTGCCTCCCGAAGGCAGCGAGACACTCTGTACCGTGTCTGCAAGCAGCACCTCGTAGGCGGAGTTAATCCCGCCATTGGTCGCCTCGGCACGAATCTCGTAGCGACCGGAAGGGGCGACCGAGCCATCCGTGGCAAGACCGTCCCAGCTGAAAGTCACCATCCCTGGCGACTGGCTTCCCAGACCAATACTCTTCACCAGCTGCCCGTTCTGGCTGTAGACACCGATATTCATTGCAGCCACCGAGTTCGGCAGATCGACCGCCCCGTTAACCGTGCCGCCGCTTGCCAGTACTGCCTGGTTGGTCGGCACCAGCACATCACGGCCCAGCATGCCGGCTGCCTGCATCGCCTGGTTCGAAACCAGCGAGCCGGACAGATTCTGCAACTCCGTACGCACATCCTCGATACCGCTGACCGTGCCGAACTGCGCAAGCTGCGCAATGAAGTCACCGTTCTCCATGGGTTTGAACGGGTCCTGGTTCTGCAGCTGCGTCGTCATCAGCTTGAGGAAATCTTTCTGCCCCAGCTCTGTTGACCGGCTGCCTGCGTTTCGTGCGCGCGACAAACCGAGCTCATCGAAAACTGCCGTGTCCTGTATGCTTGCCATGTCCGTTTACCTCGTTACGTCGACCGGCCTACTGACCCAGTCGTAAAGTTTCCAGCAAAAGTTGCTTGGACGTATTCGCCACTTCGACGTTGCTCTGGTATGAGCGTGATGCCGATATCATGTTGGCCATCTCTTCGACCATGTTCACGTTCGATGTGTAGATGTAGCCATCCGGGTCCGCTTCCGGGTGCGCCGGGCTGTACTGCTTGTTGACCGGCGCCTGGCTTTCAACGATACCGTTGATTGCAACCGGCACATTCGAGCCATTCGAGCCGATTGCCTGCATGACAGCCGAGAACACCGGCTGGCGGGCGCGGTAAGCGCCTTCTTCGGAACCACTGACTACCTCGGCGTTCGCCATGTTGCTGGCCACGGTATTGAGACGCACGGTTTGTGCACTCATACCCGAACCGGCGACATTGAAAATGTTAAACAGGCCCATGATTATTCACCCTTGATTGCCGTCATCAGGCCGCTGATTTTCCCGCTAAGGAAACGTAACGTGGTCTGGTAACGAACAGCGTTCTCTGAAAAATTTGCCTGCTCGATCTGCGTATCCACTGTATTGCCGTCGAGCGATGCCTGGTTGGGGACCCGGTAGAGCGTGGCGGCCGCCCGGCTGCCGTTGGCTGCGCCAATATGCGATGTATGCGTCGACTTCATCGACGTCGCTGACTGTGCCGTTTCCAGCATATTGCGGAAATCGAGATCACGCGCCTTGTAGTTGGGCGTGTCGGCATTTGCCAGGTTGGATGCAATGAGTTCACCGCGCCGGGCGCGTAGTTGCAGCGCCTGTGCATGAACACCAAATACATTGTCGATACTGGATGGCATGTGGTCCCTCACAATTCTTCCTTCCGATCACAAGGTAGCAAGCGCCGTGCCAACACAGGGTGATCAACAGACCGGCAGACGTATGAGGGTGAGTCGCCGGCAGTCATACCTTATATAGCCGCCGGCAAGACCGGGGCGATCGCGCAACCGGCGCAGCCGTAACAGGCG
>JAOULY010000114.1 GCA_029881775.1 Gammaproteobacteria bacterium | reverse complement strand
GCGCAGTGAAACAGGCAACTGCGAACCAGGATGGCAGTTTCCATTTCTCTGCAAGTGCGGGAAATACCCGTCGTGTTGCAACGGTTGCAGTGCGTGATGCCTCAGGGAATCAGTCCGCACCGACCACGGTTACAGCTGTGGGTACAATCGCCGGCACCTTCGATGTCGACCCATCCGGTGCGGCAAGTTATTCGATACCGATTGTCGTGCCGCCCGGAACGGCCGGCATGACGCCCGGCCTGTCGCTGAATTACAGCAGCCGGGCCGGTAATGGACCACTCGGCAGGGGCTGGTCACTGGGTGGTATGTCAGCGATTACACGCTGTGCAAAGACGATTGCCCGGGATGGCAGTAACGGAAGCGTGAACCTGGATGCCAATGACCGTTTTTGCCTTGATGGCCAACGCCTGGTTGCGATTAACGGGGGTATATATGGCGCTAACGGGACTGAATACAGGACCGAAATTGAGTCATTCGCCCGGGTTGTATCGTACGGTTCGGGTGTTTCGCCGGACTCATTCAAGGTGTGGACCCGCTCCGGCCAGCAAATCGAATACGGGACTACAGCAGATGCCCGCTTCGATCCGCAGGGCGGGGTGGCGCTGACGTGGGCAGCGAACCGGATCGAGGACCGGGTTGGCAACTATCTTGTCCTGAAATACTTCGAAGATACGGCAGCGGGCGAACATTATCCTGTTGAGCTTGCCTACACCGGTAACGACGCTGCCGGACTGGTTGCTGATAACAGGGTGCAGCTGGAATATGCGACACGCCAGGATATTTCTTCCGCTTACGTGGGTGGCCGAAGTGTTGCCAGCACGCAGCGCCTGGACCGAATCAGGGCGTATGAAGGAGCGCGCGTGGTAAGGGAATACCGCTTGTCATACGACGCTGGACCAATATCCGGTGTTTCACGCCTGCAAAGTATCACCGAGTGCGATTCGTCGGTCGCAGATGCCGTTTGTACCTTGCCGATCAGGTTTTCCTGGACGGATGGAGCCCCGGGCTACATGTCTGGAACGACATCCGGGAGCACCAGCAGCGGCAACGCCAATGCGCAAGTGCTGGATGTTAATGGCGACGGCAGGCAGGACCTGCTGGTCCCGCATAGCGGCTGGTGGTGGGTACATTATGGTGATGCGACGGGGTTGCTGGCGGCTGAAAATACCGGCATTGCAACGACCGGTAGCTATCCCGACAAATCCCTGCCGATTGACTACAATAGCGATGGTTTGACCGACCTTCTGGTGCCCCGCCCGGGTAATGACTGGGACCTGTTGCAGTCCGGGAGTAATGGCCTGGTGCGAATGCAAGGTGTGTTCAGTGGGGAGGGTTACAATAACAGTCCGGATGTTATCGACTTTGACGGTGACGGACGCCAGGACATTATCATGATGGCAATGTCTCAGGCCATACCCTATCTAACCTATCATTTTCATAAAAATACGGCAGCCGGGTTTGATCCTGCAATCGATACAGAAGTTGTTGGTATTTCTTATCAGCAGCGAGTCTTTGACTATAACAATAACGGTGTATCCGATTTGCTGGTGCCGGTCTCAATCGGCTACGGGATATGTGGCTGGTTCTATTTGCATAATGTAAACAACCAGGCGCGGTACGAGTTCACGACTGACAGGGCAAACTGTTATGCCACGGCCATTGGTGTGGGCGCGTTGTTTGGTGATGTTAATGGTGATGGCTTGCAGGACCTGGTCGGCAGTGGGAGCGGAATGGATTTCAATGGCCCCTGGTCGATCGCGCTCAATAAAGGGACCGGACTCGGGGACACCCCCCTGGACACGGGTATGAGCAGTGTGAACAGGCAATATGCAGTACAGACTGACTACAACCTCGATGGATGGATGGACATCCTTTATCCCAAGGGTCCGAGCTGGCACGTTTACCAGTCTACCGGCAGTGGTTTCACGGATATTGATACGCAGCTTCCTGACAATGGCTATGCAAATACCCGCGTAATGGATGTCAATGGCGATGGCATGCAGGATGTTGTGTCGGCCTATGGCGGTGTCTGGAATGTACACTTGCGCAAGGGTGTTGTGCCAGACCAGTTGCAGGGCATCACAAACGGGATGGGTGTTACAACGCGTGTTACCTACCGGCCTTTGTCCGATTCATCGGTATACACGAAAGGTACGCAGGCCGTGTTTCCCATGCAGGATTTTCTGGCACCGTTTAACGTTGTCAGTCAAACCGGCATTGATGACGGTGCAGGTGGCCAGTATGTTACGGGATACAGCTATGCAGGCGCGAAGTTGCACTTGCAGGGGCGTGGCCTGTCGGGTTTTCGCGAAGTAACGAGCTCGGATCCGCAGACGGGTATTGATACCGTGACGACGTTCCGCCAGGACTTCCCGTATACGGGTATGGTCGAGTCAAGCCGTCGTATATATAACGGCACGGTGATCGATGAGACTGACAACACGCTGGATGCAGTCGCGGATATTAACGGCCATAGCGGTATTGTGTTTCCCTACACCGGCCGCAGTGTGCAGCGCAGTTATGACGTACCTGCCAGTGGTGCGGCCGGCGCGCTGGTCAAGGCCGTACAAATCGATACAGTCTATGACGTGAGCCAGGGCGGCAATTATGGTAATCCGGCGAGTATTTCTGTTACGACCACTGCGGCTGGCGGCGTGGCCTACAGCAAGCTGACGACCAATACTTACGCTGCTCCGGATAATGTGAACTGGGTGCTTGACCGGTTAACCGGGTCCTCTGTCCAGCATGCCGGGACCGGCCAGCAGGCGATCACGAAAACTTCCGGTTTTAGTTATTACCCGAATGGCCTGTTGTCTGAAGAAATCATTGAGCCGAATGCAGGCTCCAGTAGTCCGCTGTATCTCAGGACGGCCTATGAATATGACGTGTTCGGTAACAAAACAAGGGTAAACGTTACCGGCTTGAAGGACTATGACAGCAGCCAGGGGACCGAGACGCGCACGACCGAAACGCAATATGACAGCAAGGGCCGCTTCCCGCTATGGACGCTGAATGCGCTGAATCACCGGGAAACCTATGTTCATGACAGTCGCTTCGGCACCAGGGCAAGTCTAACGGGGCCGAATGGCCTGACGACCAGCTGGATCCATGACAGCTTCGGGCGCAGGGTGAAGGAGGTGCGTGCCGACGGCACCGTAACCACCTGGTCCTATGATTTCTGCAACAGTAGCGACTGTCCGAATGGCGGTTTCATTGAAACGGTAACCACATCGGGCAGCAGTCCGATACGGACCTACCGCGATTCACTGCAGCGTGTAATCCGTACCGAAACGGTTGGTCTGGATGGTGCGCTGATCCACCAGGATACCGGCTATGACAACCGCGGCAACGTGGCGAGTAAAACGCGGCCCTATTTTGCCGCTACCGGTCAGATGCAGGTCAGCAGATTTACCTTTGATGAACTCAATCGACCGGTCCGCGAGGCGGCGCCCGACGGTGGGCTGGTAGAGTACGTATATACCGGCTTTGTCCGCAACACCCACCGTCACCATGTCAATGGTGATTATGATCAGCATGACACCCGCCGGAATAACGCAATCGATCAACTGGTGCAGGTGATCGATGACCAGGGTGGCAGCAAATTCTATAGTTACGATGCGAGCGGCAATCTGACTGCGGTCTCCGACACCCTTGATCCGGCCCAGGGTACTGTCGTGACTGGCACGGCCTACGATCTGCGCGGTCGCAAGACCGGCATGGACGACCCGGACCTGGGCCGCTGGGAATATAAATACAATGCCTTCGGCGAACTGGTCTGGCAGAAGGATGCGAAGAACCAGGTGGTCACAATGGCCTACGACAGGCTGGGTCGCATGGTCATGCGCAGCGCGCCCGAGGGCAACAGTACCTGGATCTACGACAGCGCAACCGGGGGCGTCGGCAAGCTTGCCAGTGTGAGCTATGCCGGTAGCGGACACAGCAAGGTGCTTGCCTACGACGGTCTCGGACGCCTCATTACCGAGGCCAGCGACATCGATGCCGAATCTTTCAGGTTGTCCTATTCCTACGATGGCTTCAGTCGTCGCCAGACCGTGACCTTTCCCAGCGGTTTTATCGTGCGTAATGTATACAACAGCCACGGGCATCTCACCGAGGTCAGGGATGCTGCCAACGATACGGCCTACTGGACGGCCACGGCCAGCGATGCCGAGGGGCATGTCACATCAGAGACGCTGGGGAACGGCTTGCACACGCTGCGTGGCTATGAACCGGCCAACGGCAGCCTGAAGACGATCAGCACAGGCGTGGGGACGGGCAGCAACGTCCAGTACCTGGAATACGCGTTCGATGCGCTGGGTAATCTCAGGCAGCGCCAGGACCACAATCAGACCCTGAACGAGACATTTGTCTATGACAGCCTCAATCGACTGACCAGCGCGGCCATTGCCACCGTGGGTGTCCGGACCTATGGCTATGACGCTACCGGTAATATTCTCAATAAATCCGATTTTGGTGATGGATACACCTATGGCTCGGGCACGGCCGGGCCGCACGCGGTAACCGAAGTCAGGAACGGTGCCACCAGCCTGGCGACCTACAGCTATGATGCCAACGGCAATATGGTCAGTGGCGACGGGCGGAATATTACCTGGACCTCGTTCAACAAGGCTGACACGATCCAGAAGGGCGGGACCACGCTCAACTTCTACTACGATGCGGATCACAACCGGGTGAAGCAGGTCAATGACACAAAAACCCTCTATTACCTGCGCTCGGGTGCGCATTACGAAAAGCTAATAGACGGAACAGATGTCACGCACACGCACTATATCAATGCCGGTGGTCGGAATGTGGCGATCTATACGCAGAAGAGTGATAACACTGATGAAACACGTTATCTGCACAGCGACCACCTGGGCTCGACCGATGTCATCACGGATGAGAACAGGCAAATAGTCGAACGGCAGAGCTTTAGTCCCTTTGGCAGTCGCAGGGGTGTCGACTGGGGCAGTTCGACGAGTGTTCTGGCAGGGATAAAGATGCATCGCGGTTTTACCGGGCATGAACAGCTGGATGATGTGGGCATCATCCACATGAACGGACGGTTATATGATCCGAAGCTGGGCCGGTTCCTGAGTCCGGATGTCCAGGTGCAGTACCCGGACCAGACGCAGTCGTTCAACCGATATACCTATGTGAATAATAATCCCTTGTCGTTCACTGACCCGAGCGGGTACGGGTTTTTCAGTAAGTTGTGGAAGAAGGTCAGGCGGGTTGTGGCCGTTGTAGTGGCCGTGGTTGCGGCGGCATGGACGCTTGGCTTTACGGCGTTACTGACAGGCAATATTTATGCGGCATGGGCGGCAGCAGGCTTTGTGGGCGGCTTTACTTTTGGTGCGATAGCAACTGGAGATATCGGTTCCGCATTCAGATATGGCCTGACAGGCGCACAAGTCGGATTGGCGATTGTATCTGTATATAAAGCATTATCAGGATTCGCAACCAGGGCAAGGCACCTGTTTGACCTGGCCTCGAGGCCCCTGGGTAGTTTCGGTGGGCCGGATGTGGCAGCAATACACCTGGCGCAAGATGTAGCCTATCAATATGCAAATTACTTTAAACGTAGGCTGGTTAGTGAGTTCGCAGAAAAAAATAATATTTCAACTGCTAAATTGAATACAGCTTTGCTGGCGACATCTTTCAGTGGAAATATCCTGGTGGGATCTCGGTATAAACCTCAAACTAACAGGATAGTAGGATTTGATAACAGGGGAGGTGTTGGATGGGCATTTGACGCCGTCGATACGGTTCTGGTCTACCAGGGGATTCCAAGCGCATCGGGATGGCATTATGCCTTTAGTGGTAATCCTGGTGCGGCCCTGTCGGGCCATAGTCTTGGTGCGGCAGAGGTGCATAATCTGGTCGGCCTGGGGTTCGCCAGCTCGGGAAGTGCGGCCTCGTTACCGTTTGGTAATGTTGCGCCATCAGGTGTTGATGTGACGCTGTCGACAGGTGATCCGGTAAACCTTTTCGGTTTTGGAAAATTGATGAACTGGAGAGCCAGGGTTGTTAATGGTGGTTTCTTTAAGCATGACAGGTGCTCAACGTACCCTGCATTTATAGATGGTGCGTTGTGCAATTAAACTTCATCGGCAAATTATTACCCATCATCCTGGTATTTTTGTTCGGCCTCCAGGGCTGTGTGGGCAGTCTGGACTACGTAGCGGTGTCAGGCAGTGATAAGGCGTATATTTACGAGGGAAGGCCGGTATACGTTGACAATTTTAAAGTTAATTCGAAGGATTATCCTGCGTTCAGGTTAGCAGGAAATTCATTAAAGCCACCAGCATCGAGGCTTTGCACATTTGGGGGGTGTATAGATATTCGACAGATCAAGATCGAGAAAGAAGATACTTGGCATGTAAAACATATTGTTAATGGTCGCTATTTAATTCAATCAAAAGAATATAATGAAAGGCAATGCAGGTATCGCGCTAAGAAAAGAGGTGGGTATTGGTTTGTTAGATTTAATATGTGTTTT
>JAOULY010000112.1 GCA_029881775.1 Gammaproteobacteria bacterium | reverse complement strand
TCAGGATGCCCTCAAACACATCGGCTTTACCGTAAAACTCAAGCCCTATATTCAGCGCAGTGACGGTTCTGCCAAGGGTGACTGGGACGTTGGTATTACGATTGATGTGCTGGAGGCTGCCAAAGATGTTGACAAGATTGTATTGCTCTCCGGTGACGGAGACTTCGATCTGTTACTGAAAAAAGTAATAAAGGATTATACCGTCAGCGCTGAAGTCTATGGTGTGCCCGCACTGACAGCCAACTCACTGATTAACTCCGCCAGCACTTATCACCGCATCGAGGAAGACTTGTTGCAGTAAGCAGTATAAATAGAGAATCCCCCCTGCCCCGGCTTCTCAATCTGCTATGATGCGTCTCCCCCGATAAACCTGCAAAGACCAGCATCACGTGACCGCAACCGCCTTCTCATCACTGCCCTTGACCCCCGGGCTGTTAGCCAATATCCAGTCGCTGGATTACCAGGTAATGACCCCGATACAGGCGCAAAGTCTGCCCGCTATTCTGCAAGGCAGGGATTTACTGGCACAGGCTAAAACGGGCAGCGGCAAAACGGCTGCATTTGCCATTGGCATACTGCACAAACTCGAGGTAAAGACCTACCGGACACAGGCACTGGTACTTTGCCCGACGCGTGAACTGGCCGACCAGGTCAGCAGGGAATTACGCCTGCTGGCGCGTGCAATACCCAACACCAACATTCTCACCCTGTGTGGCGGCAAACCGATGGGCCCGCAACTGGCCTCGCTGGAACGCAACCCGCATATCGTGGTCGGCACGCCGGGACGGGTATTAAAACACCTGGGAAAAGGCACATTAAAACCGGATGCACTGAATATGCTGGTGCTGGACGAGGCCGACCGCATGCTCGACATGGGTTTTCATGATGACATCATGAGCATTATCGAGATGACGCCGCAGCAAAGACAGACCCTGTTATTTTCCGCAACCTACCCGGATGAAATAAAAGAAATCAGTCATACCATCCAGATCGATCCTGTTGATATTCGCGTGGAAAGCCTGCATGACAATAAACAGATAGAACAGATTTTCTATGAAATACAAAAAGGCGAACGCACCAAAACACTCGTTGCCCTGCTACAGCATTACCGGCCTGAATCCAGCGTGGTGTTTTGCAATCGAAAACAGCAATGCCAGGAACTGGCAGATGAATTATGGCAACAGGGATTCCATGCACAGGCCCTGCACGGCGATCTTGAACAGCGTGAACGTGACCAGGTGCTGATTCAGTTTGCCAATAAAAGCAGCTCTGTTCTTATAGCAACCGATGTTGCGGCCCGTGGGCTGGATATCAAGGATTTAGAGGCCGTGATCAACTTCGAGTTATCACCGGACCCCGAAATACATATTCACCGTATCGGGCGCACCGGCCGCGCCGGCAATGCAGGCCTGGCGCTGAGCCTGTTCATGGCCTCGGAAGCAAAAAAGGTCACGGCAATAGAAGGCTTTCAAAACAGCCCAGTCCGGATAGATAAAACAGGCTCGCTTAAAACCCGGGAGGACTTCAGGTTGAGCCCTCCGATGGTCACGCTGTGCATCAATGGTGGCCGTAAAAACAAGGTGCGCGCGGGTGATATATTAGGCGCCTTGACTGCGAATACCGATCTGCAGGGCAAGCAAATCGGGAAAATCGACATCTCGGATACCCACGCCCATGTCGCTGTGGAACGCCCTGTTGCCAAACAGGCCTTGAAGATTCTCGCAGAAGGTAAAATAAAGGGACACAGGTTCAGGGTACGCAAACTGCGTTAAGCATACCGCCAGCACTCTTTACGCCAGGATGGCATCAGTTCATTCCTCGAAGGCGGCTCCGAAGTAATGCACTGATCTTGCACTTACAAATCCATCACATGGTCATCGGGTGGCCATGAGACCGAATGTCACCGGGTCGATCGGTGAGGAAACGATCCTCATAATCCCCTGGTGTGGGGCGTGGCGGGGATTTCCGGGAGCTGTCCAACTTGGGGGACTGGTCGAGACAGGAATTCCGGTGATTACTTTCCGGTGCTCTCCAATGTCCCATCTGGAGTAAGCACGCACTCCAACGTCACCACGTCCACGCCATTCATGATTCTTATTGCGAGCCTGTTCCCGGCAAGCTCCTCGATTCCTTCATACTGGGTTCCCGGCGGAAGTGAGGCGCGGTGGCTCTCAAAACATTCAAGTCCCAGCTTGGGATCAACATCTGAGGCGGAGTGCTGTTGATCACACGCGAATAGAAGGGCCGTTACGGCGAGATATACGATTGTGGTGAGTATTCGCATTCGGGTGCTCTCATCAATTATGGTTACGGAAAAGTGTACTGGATGAAACTGCGAACTTCATTACCGGATGCGCCCGGAGGCTGTGAAGCAATCATTCACATTCAAGGCATGCATCTAACAGGAAAACGGCACCAGGGTACTTTCTGTCGGTTACAGGAGTTAGCCTTTCTCATTTGTCTCCGACCTATTAATATTCCCTGCTAATCTGGTGATTTTTCGATAGACATCACATCGATTACGAATATCAGCCTTGCGTCCGGAGGAATGACGCCCTCGACTCCCCTGGACCCGTATCCGAGAGCCGGGGGGAGCATTAGCAGGCGCTTGCCACCAGGCTGCATGCCAATGACACCGTCACTCCAGCCTTGCATCACTCTGTCTGTACCGACAACGAAGGAGACCGGCTTGCGCTCGCGGCGGGAATTGTATATTTCCTTTCCCTTCCTCCCCTCAGCATCCGGCCACCCGACGAAATGCATGGTGACAACATCACCAGGCTCGGCAACCTCGCCCGCACCGGGTTTCAGGTCCTGATAGCGGGCGCCTTGCGGTGTCGTCAGAAAGTGATCGGCCGCCATAACGCCGCCTGATGCCAGTAAGCACAAAACCAGCAACCCAGACGTGCGTAGCAATCGTTTCATCGTTATCTCCGTGACGGGATCGAGACCCCTGACTGAATATCGGGCAGCATCAGTTGGAACATGCCGGGTCACTATTACCCCAATGCGTTCTGCACCACTCTTTTTCCGCCAGTAAGGCATGACCTATGGTGCTCGGGTGGAAGCAATCGCCGCCATTCACGTGCTGAGAGTCAAACCGGATATCATATATGTCAGTGTACCTGGCATTCGGCAACTGGCCCGATGTACGGTACTCGTCCAGTACATCACGCAGGATCGGGTTATAGGTATCACGGATGATGCCATGCAGTGTTTTCCTGCGCTGGCAGTTGGTTCCGTCGCCCGGATAGATATTGTCCGGATCTTCACGAGAGATGTCGCTATCGCAATCATCGGCCGCGTTATCCAGCAGGTTTTCACACGGCACGAACGGCCAGGCAAACACCCTGCACCAGAAAGTATCCTTTTTAGCGTTCCACAGCCAGTAAATGGCAGGGATGCCGGAAACATGAATCTGCGCATTGCGGGTGGCACTGCTGGAGGCCAGCACATCCAGCCCGGCACGATAGTACGTCTCGAACAGCCCAGGGTCTGTCATCGCATTCAGACTTGCCGCACAGACATCATTGTTACCGAGAAACACCGCGACCATTTCTGCCGCCCCGGAAGGCGCCTGTACAGATGTGGCTACGACACCCTGGGCCTGTGCGGCAAAATCAACCATCTCCGCACCACTGACGGCATGGTTGAACAGCTGGTCACGACTGGCATTGTTTTCATAATAATTGGCAGCGGCAATACCCTCGAAGCGCTCGTTAAAGCTGTTGACACTGTCACTGCCGTTATAGCCGGTCGACCAGACCGTCTCATGATGCGCTTCACCTATAGTGCCGTCTGCCGCCTCTCCTTCTCCGATGGAATCACCGACATTAAACTGATTCCCCGGGTTAGAGAAATTCAGACCACCAAGTACCATGCGGAGAATGACCAGCTCATCGCCCAGGTTAAACGTACCATCCGGCTGCGGGATACCTGAAACCAGCGGGGCCACATCACCATGTACTTCCTGCGCCGGAGACAGACTGCGCGTTCCATGCAAGGCTTGCTGCCCCCAAAGCACATCAATCACATCGACCACCCCATCGATATTGACATCTCCATCATGATCCGCGTCCAGTGGCGCGGCATGCACCAGACAGAAAATACCCGGAAGCACCAATTTCAATAAAACCCGTATTTGCATGTTTGTTTATGCCTTATTTTATAATCACATGGGTTAAGGCTGTTTTTGACAGTGATGCAACTCTTTAGCCAGCACCGATTACTTATTACCCTGTCGTTAAAAGACTAACATTTTCTTCGCAATGGCTGAACGGGCCCACCAATCACATAGAAATCATTGCATTAGATGCCGAGACCGAGGGATCATAATCCCCTGGTGCGGGGCGTGGCGGGGAACTTCTGTGTGACCGATGAGGGTCGGTTAAACGGCCACTCCCGGGTGCAAACAAGACCTTCCTGCATTTACTTGGAGCAGTGTTCCTGTTAGGCGGCTATCGGCCAAAAGCGGTCAGTCCTGGATACAGCAACTCCTCCAGAATCAGAACGAGCGCGATATTGATTGGATGGCTATTCGGTATCAGTATGGCATTTGAAATATCACTTGCCTAAATTAGATGATGCATCTACATCAAGCGTTGATGGGGCAAGATTAAAACGTACACGATTACAAATCTGTCGGGTACCAGACGTCCCTATGTTTCCTAAATCAATCAACCCCTCACTAGCATAGATAAGTCGGCTATTTTTATCATAGTGTAATTCTAATATAGACCTTTGGCATTCGCGTTCCCAATATGATCGAGCGCCTAGCGATCCAAGGTTCATAGCTTCCCAGCCTACCGCTTCTATGGGTTTCCAAAGCGCGGGGCTTTGTGAGGGCGGATGATAACCTCTGTCGAATGTATAAATTATCCTAGTTTTAGAATTATCCTGAACATCTCTGGTTTGACCCTGCCCAAGTCTGTTCTCGATTTGGGTTTTCTCCATACCTAGTTTGATCCATGATAAATCTGTCGGGGATATACCAAAAGTCTGGTTAATGGCTGAGCATCCAGATAGCAATAAAAAAAGACCGGGGGAAAACCAATATCTATTCATATATTTTTTAATTGAAGGCCTCATTTTGGCGGCGGCCTCAATGGGTCGACGCAACACCCACACGAAACCGCGTCCTGGTTCTCTGCCTCAAAAGGCTATTTGGAGCTAACTGAAACGCCGGCACAATAATTATTTCAGATGATCGAACGAATATACCCCGGAAAAGCAGGTTAGCGCCAGAAAACACTATCTGCATAGGTGATCGAGGCTGTCATTTGAATTGGGCAGTTGGTGTTACCGGCCATAGGTGCTATGTGTCTCTTTGAATCCCTGGCTATTCCTTTGATTCAATACTATTTTTGTTAAGCAATGAATCTTTCGACCAAGTCTCCCCGGATTTCACTGCGTTGCATCCGGGCTACGGCACTATTCCTACGAATGAACAGACAGCCCTGCTGATGCGGTGTTCGTGTACTTACAGATTCGGATAACTTCCGTCATTTAAAGAAAATCGTAGGGTGCGCCGTGCGCACCGGGATATACATACAGCAGCGACTGGTGCACAAGGTGCACCCTACGATGTTTTTATGAATTACTGGAGCTGGTCGGTTCAAGACCTTCTGTAGAATAAAGGACAGGTAATTTATCTATTACGAGAGCATGGTCGTCCAGGTTTCATTTGATTATATGTTTCCGTCCTTTTTTACGCCTGGCGAGGTATTGTCACATGGTATATTTACGGAAACCGTGTTCTGAGCCCGATTTGCTATGACGCTTAACGAAGAAAAACACTATGCACTGGTAACAGGCGCTACGAGCGGCATCGGGAATGGCTTTGCTCATGAACTTGCCCGCGACGGAAACAATCTTGTGCTGGTCGCGAGGAACAATACACGGCTTGAGGAAGTTAAAAACGAACTGGAAGACAAGTATTCAATCAATGTCTTAACCCTGTCCAGGGATCTTTCAAGGCATGGAGTCCCGGAAGAAATATTTTCAACATTGAAACAACAGGGTGTCGTCCTGAATGTGCTCGTTAATAACGCGGGTTTCAATGTCTATGGCATGTTCGAAGAGACTGATCTCGAAGAAGAGAGAAAGATGATGCACTTGCACATCGTCGCAGTGACCGAGCTGACAAAGTTATTCCTGAGGCAGCGTTCCAGGCATGAACGAAACATGATCCTTAATGTTTCGTCGATTGCCGGACTCGTTCCCGGTCCCCTGGTTTCTGTGCATTTCGCAACACGTGCCTATATCCTGAGTTTTTCGCTTGCGCTTTTCGAAGAACTTCGGGATTCGGATGTGACCGTCACCTGTCTTTGTCCTGGTCCGACAAAAAGTGCGTTCTTTGGTCGTGCGAGCATGGGTGAAGTACGACTGGCCAGTGGCAAGCCGTTGAAATTGATGGACGCCCCGACTGTCGCCGCGATTGGATACAGGGCTCTCAAGAAACGGAAAATGATTATCGTGCCCGGCTATCGAAACAAGGTGCTGGCGTTCATGGCCCGGATCGTGCCGCGTCGGTTGACGATC
>JAOULY010000111.1 GCA_029881775.1 Gammaproteobacteria bacterium | reverse complement strand
CGGTTCCGCTTGAAATCGTCTATCTCCATAACAGCAGTGCTGATCTGCACGCTCGCTTGATGAGTGAATTTCTTCCTGCATTACAGAGACTTGATAAATACGAGAGTGTCGACCATGGCATTGCCGAGATCATACCGCTACGATGTCGATAATTTTTTGCAGGCCGGCCTGTGTCACTCCGGCAGGACTGGCCAGCGTGATCTGCCAGCTCCGGGCGGCCCTTTTTTATATAGATTAGAGTCTATAAGTACTGATTGTTTTATTTATTTGTATCGAAGTATTCAATTACCTAAGCTTGTTGCGGTGAAATCCGCCTCGATCCCTGAATCGACAGGGTCAGCCTGTGCCTGTTTGTCAGCGATGACCGGCGCGCCAGAGAGAGTCGCACTCAGCCAGGGCCAGATGAAACTGTGAATAGCCAGGTCAAACTCAGAACCTACGTCTATATCGACTCGATGCAGCCGCAGCTGGCAGAGTATATGGCCTCGGTATCGCAGGGTTTTCCGCCGGTCCCCGGTGATGCCTGCCTGTGGATGGAAGTCTCCCCGGGCATGGCTATTCATATGTTTACCGATATCGCGTTAAAGGCCACGCGGGTCAATCTGACCCAGCAGGTGGTGGAGCGCGCGTTCGGTTCAATGGTGATCCATCACCGGGATCAAAGCGATGTGCGTGAGGTCGGCCGTATCATGCTGAATAACCTGGGGGCAACGCTCTCGGATCGGCAGCAGTGCAAGATTGCCTGGCAGGAAATCATTCGCGGCATGACTGCCGATCATTGCGTGCTGATCAATCGCCAGCACCGCGGTGGCTCGATGATTATCCCCGGCGAGAGTATGTTCATCCTCGAGGTCGAGCCGGCAGGCTACATCATTTACGCTGCCAACCAGGCGGAAAAAGCCGCCAATATCACCCTGGTCGACGTCCGTGCCGTGGGTGCTTACGGGCGCCTGACGATCTCCGGGCGTGAGGCGGATGTCGAAGAGGCCGCCGCTGCTGCAATCCAGGCAGTCAATAATCCGTCGGGCACCTGAACCATGCATCGCCAGGAACTGCTGCAGCTGCTTGATCGCCACGTCACCCGGTTTATGGATGAAGCCGGCTATGTACGCCGTGCGCGCGACTTCGTTGAGTCGAACACCGATGTCTTCAATCGCGAGCACCGTCCCATGCATGTAACAGGTTCTGCCTGGGTCGTAAATCAGGACTTTTCACAGGTACTGATACTGCATCATGTTAAACAGGATCAGTGGTTTCAACCGGGTGGTCATGCAGACGGCGATGCTGATATCATTCGCGTCGCCCTGCGCGAGACCTCGGAGGAGACGGGGCTTGAGCCGGCGCATGTAAATTTGCTTTCAAACGAAGTCTTTGATGTTGATATACATGCAATTCCTGCCAGTGGAAATGATACCTGGCATGAGCATATCGATATCCGGTTTCTGGTTCAGATCGACAGCCGGCTGCCGGTGCCGGGTAGTGACGAGGCGCACGAGGTCCTGTGGGTTAACCTGCGCGAAGCCTCGGCCTATAACAATAATCGCTCCACCTGGCGGATGGTGGAAAAAACGCGCCGACTGCGAACGGCGTTGAAACACGGCCAGCCTGTTGATTGGAAAGCATTCTGGGCGGAGCGTCGCGCACAGGGAGTGCTGTGATAAAAGCGGATTGCGGTATGCATGAAAGGAATGGATACAGAAAGTATATGTATAGATAAAAATCTATGTATTTTTAATAAAATATTGATTGGAACAAATCAGTGGTATCGACCTATGCTCTGTTCTCGTCAATAATCCCGGACCACTACCGGCGAGTGCGTACCGGATACGCATTACTTTAAGAATTCGAACAGCCTGGACGCAGCGGTCTGAGCTTCAGTCTGTTCATTGAGCCCTAGACGATTAATTAGCCAGTTTACGAAACACGAGAGACGAAACAGGAGAGACGAATATGTCAGAATCATCCTATAAGGCGGGTGTGAAGGAATACCGCGAGAAATACTGGACGCCGGATTATGTGCCGCTTGATACCGACCTGCTAGCCTGCTTCAAGGTCACCGGTCAGCCTGAAGTACCGCGCGAAGAAGTTGCCGCCGCTGTAGCCGCCGAGAGTTCCACGGGTACCTGGTCCACAGTGTGGTCCGAGCTGCTGACCGACCTTGAGTTCTACAAGGGCCGTGCCTATCGCATCGAGGATGTGCCGGGCGACAGCGAGTCTTTCTATGCTTTCGTAGCCTACCCGATCGACCTGTTTGAAGAGGGTTCCGTTGTTAACGTGCTGACCTCGCTGGTTGGTAACGTGTTCGGCTTCAAGGCGCTGAAGCACCTGCGTCTCGAGGATATCCGTTTCCCGATCGCCTACATCAAGACCTGCGGTGGCCCCCCTGCTGGCATCCAGGTAGAACGTGACCGCCTGAACAAGTACGGCCGTCCGATGCTGGGCGCAACCATCAAGCCGAAACTGGGCCTGTCCGCGAAGAACTACGGCCGTGCCGTTTATGAATGTCTGCGCGGTGGCCTGGACATGACCAAGGACGACGAGAACGTAAACTCGCAGCCGTTCATGCGCTGGCGTGACCGTTTCGAGTTCGTTGGCGAGGCTATCCAGAAGGCCGAGCAGGAAACCGGTGAGCGCAAGGGTCACTACCTGAACGTGACCGCGGCCACGCCGGAAGAAATGTACAAGCGCGCCGAGTTCGCCAAGGAAGTGGGTTCGCCCATCCTGATGCACGATTTCCTGACCGGCGGTTTCACTGCCAACACGGGTCTGGCCAACTGGTGTCGTGAGAACGGCATGTTGCTGCATATTCACCGCGCCATGCACGCCGTTATCGACCGCCATCCGAAGCACGGTATTCACTTCCGCGTACTGGCCAAGTGCCTGCGTCTCTCCGGCGGTGATCACCTGCACACCGGTACCGTGGTTGGCAAGCTGGAAGGTGACCGCAACTCCACGCTCGGTTTCGTTGACCAGCTGCGTGAGTCTTTCATCCCGGAAGATCGTTCCCGTGGTGTGTTCTTCGACCAGGACTGGGGTTCACTGCCAGGCGTGTTCGCCGTTGCTTCCGGTGGTATTCACGTCTGGCACATGCCGGCACTGGTTACCATCTTCGGTGATGACTCCATGCTGCAGTTCGGTGGTGGTACCCAGGGTCATCCATGGGGCAATGCTGCCGGCGCCGCCGCCAACCGTGTTGCGCTGGAAGCCTCCGTCAAGGCGCGTAACGAAGGCCGAGTCATCGAGAAGGAGTCACGTGACATCCTTACCGAGGCGGCACGTACCAGCCCCGAGCTGGCCATCGCCATGGAAACCTGGAAGGAAATCAAGTTCGAGTTCGAGACCGTTGACAAGCTGGACGTGGGATAAACCACGTTCCGCATGTAGCGTATCGCACTGAATTTTCAAGAGGATAAGATAATGCAGAATTCTGAAACCGCTAATTTTGAAACCAGCCAAACACTCGAGACCTTCGGGTTCCTGCCCAAGATGAACCAGAGCGAGATACAGGCGCAGGTTGCCTACATCATCTCCAATGGCTGGTCGCCGGCAATCGAGCACGAGCACCCGAGCCGTTCCTTCGACCACTACTGGACCATGTGGAAGCTGCCGTTTTTCGGTGAGCGTGACATTGGTGCCGTGATGGCTGAACTGGAAGCCTGCCACCGTGCCTTCCCGGATCACCACGTGCGCCTGACCGGCTACGACAACTACACCCAGAGCCAGGGTTCGGCCTTTGTCGTATTCGAGGGGCGTGGCTGATATACAACCGCTATCCACGCCTGTTCACGCAGGCGTGGATAACAGGATGAAATGTTGATTCAACGGGGTTAACAATGGGACAAACAGCGACCACACAGAGCACGCGTGAACTGGTAATTGCCAGGCGCCAGGCCATGAGTACTGGCGGCAAGGCCGCATTGGGTACAGCGTCTTCTGCAGGCGCAACGGACCGTGCGCGATCTGCACCGGCAAAGACGCAATCTGCGCCGGCACGGACGCAGTCTGCACCGGTACGGGCTGCTGCATCGACAGCACCGGGTTCGAGTGCGCGCTCTGCATCACTGGCACGTCGCAAGGCGATGTCCACCGCTGGCAAGGCAGCAGTACAAAGCGCCGATCGTATACGCACGGTAACTGCCGGCAAGCAGCAACCGGCTGCGCAGAAGGTGGAGACAGCTGCGGCCTCGGCTCCGGCAACGACTGCAGCACCTGCGCCAATGCGGAAACCGGTTATGGGTAACACGCCGAAGGTCAATGTAAAACACTCTGCCGGACGTGCTGCGTCACTGGCACGCCGCAAGGTCATGTCATCACGTGGCAAGGCCGGCATCGGCAAGAATGGCATGACTGCAGCGCAGACAACACGTGCATCCAACCCGGGTCTTTCCAGCCGTGAACTGGCAAAAGTCCTGCGGGAGGAGCGCAGCAAGAACGGCAAGACGGGCAAGTGCAATTCCCGGCCCTGCGGTCATGTGCGCAAAAAAGCCGGTGATGATACCGGTGCGGCTGCAGATCAGCCCTGGAAAGTCGGTGCCAGCGAAACCACCAGGGGCCAGATAGTAACCGGCACCATGGTTGGTCGTAGCCCGGATGTAACGGGCGATGAACCGAGCACCTGTCGCGGCATTACCGGTACCGAGTATCTCGGTGCCGACATCTTCCGCAGTTTCTGCCAAAGCGATCCGTCCGGCACGCCGGCCAAGGTCAAGGTCACAAAGACATCGCACGGTAACCGCGTCAGTGGTAATCCCATAGGTCGTGGTACCAACGTGACCGGTAACGAATCCGGCACCTGCAAGCGCGTGACCGGCAATGAGTATATAAGTGCCGAAGAGTCGCAGGGTTACTGTGGCGAATTCATGGGCAAGAGCCCGCGCAAGGTTTTGCAGAGCGGCACTGCCAAGGGCATGACCATGACCGGCACCAATGTCAGCCGTTCCGAGAAAGTGACCGGTGACGAATACGGCATGAAACGTTCGCTGACCGGTACCCAGTACAAACAGCCGGAAGACATTGGTAAGGCACCGAGCAAGGTCGGTGTCAGTAAGACGCTGCGTGGCGGCAGCGTCACCGGTACCACGGTCGGGCGTCACGAAAACATGACCGGCGACGAGCCGGGCAGTTGTAAAAACATAACCGGCGATGATTACGTGGGCCAGGAACAGTATGGCGGCTTCTGCAAGAGTGCGCCGCAGCCGCAGGACCGCAAGGTCGGCGTTTCGGGTACGCTCAAGGGCATGATCGTGACCGGCACCATGACCGGCCGCTCGGGCAATGTGACCGGCGATGAGCCGGGTAGCTGCAAGGCGGTGACCGGTACGCCATATGCCGGTGCGGACCAGTTTGGTGGATTTTGCTCCGCGGATGATGCCGGCATCGCTGCGGCACGCACGCGACCAATGCGCAGTACGCCGGGTCCGTCAATGACCGGCATGCAGCCAGGCGTCGGCGGCAAGATGACCGGTGACCGCAAGGGTGCTTGCGAGCCAGTGTCGGGTACGCCGTACGTCGGTGCCGACCAGTTTGCCAACGTCTGCCCGTCAACCCCGGCGGATACAGCCAGTCCGGATTTCCCGCAGGCGATGGGAGCTGAGCCGTGGCAACAGTTCAGCGTGCAGTCACCGTCGGGTGGCGCGCAGCGTGCACTGGGTTCGACCGGTGTTACCGGCAACCAGTATGAACAAGGCCATATAACCGGCCCGTTCGGCATGGCGACCGGCAAGGTGACCGGTACGGAAGAAGCCCGCTTCGGCCAGGATACGCTTAAGGCCGGCAATATCCGGCCTGTTGTTGCCGAGGAGTTCGAAGGGCGCATCAAGTCGAGGATTACCGGTGAAGGCCAGGATGCTGGTCTGAAGATTACCGGAGATGACTGGGAGCTTGGCGGCAGAACGACCGGGACGGAAGGTATATCTGCAACAGTCCGCAATCCGACCGAGCGTATGGGTCCTTCACATGCAATGGCTGTTACACAGAAGCGTAACGAAGAGCTTCCGAAGCCGAACAGCAAGGTGACCGGCGGCAGTGGAAACACGGAAAAGGGTTCGCTGATCACCTATTCAGGAGGTGCTCGCGGCTAACGCGTGGGGCAGAAACTGATGTTGAGCACACGTCACAGAAACAAACGCTATCTGTCACCGGGTCGGTCGACGGCACCGCGCCGCCGTCCCGGTGACCGGACGGCAGCCCCGGCTGGTGCGGGTGTGGACGTTGTGCCGGTGCGTGCGGGTGTGTCAGCAGGGCACGCTCTGACGGACGGAAATGATAATGCGCATCTTTATGACTATGAGCGCAGTATCAAGGAAGCCTTTGATTCGATTGTGCCGACGCTGAAAAAGATTTCTGCACTGCAACATGAGCCGGAGTTCGAATCACAGGCGCAGGTAATTGCGCGCCGGTATCTGGGTTATGAATTGCCACGGGTGTTGCTTAATGATGCCTGGGTAACCCAGCTGGATATGCGCAGCCTGTTTGCCTGGTGTGTGTTCGAAACCTATCACCGTTTCTGTGATGAGGTGTTCAGCAGTGACCCGCTGGGTGACAAGTGCGAGGTCAAGT
>JAOULY010000110.1 GCA_029881775.1 Gammaproteobacteria bacterium | reverse complement strand
GTAGTCATGCATGAAATGCCAGATGGCGGGCGCCGCCGCCGTCACGACCACGGCAAAAAAGCCGAGTACGCGCCATTGCAGGCCGGCGAGAAACACGACAAAGAAGCCTGAACTCGCGATCAACAGGGCGGTGCCCAGGTCCGGCTGTTTCAGAATTAACAGCATCGGTACGGCGATCAGTGCGGTTGCGGCCAGCAGTTGCCAGTGATTCGGTGGCAGCCGTGCCTCTGCCAGGTACCAGGCGACCATCATCGGTACGGCCAGTTTCATGATCTCCGACGGCTGGAAGCGCACCACGTACAGGTTGAGCCAGCGTTGCGCGCCGCCACTGATTTCGCCGGTAAGCAATACCGCCACCAGGAACAGCACACCGACCAGGAAGACCCAGGGTGTCATGCGCAGCAGCAGGCGCGGGGGCACCTGCGCCACGGCGAACATGCCGGTAAAGGCGATACCGAGCCGGATCAGCTGGCGTTCAACCAGGGCCATGTCGCCACCCCCGGCGCTGTACAACACGATCAGGCCAAGTGCCGACAGACCGATGAGGGCGAACAGCAACTGCGCATCGAGGTGCAGGCTGTGTTGCCAGCCACGCCGGCTGGCATCTTCGTGTCGGCTGGACAGGGCGATGTTCATTCCGTCGGCTCCTCGTCAGGTGTGGCTTCCCCGGCCTGCTCCGGCTCGGGCTGTTCTTCCGGGTCCAGCAGATAGGCGTCGAGGATCTTGCGCGCGATGGGTGCGGCCACGGCGCCGCCGCTGCCGCCGTTTTCCACGATAACCGCAACCACGATAGTCGGTTTCTCTGCCGGCGCGAAGGCAATAAACAGCGCATGATCGCGCAGCTTCTCGGCAATCGCGCTGGCGTCGTATTTTTCTTCTTCCTTGAGTCCATACACCTGGGCGGTGCCGGTCTTGCCGGCAATGCGGTAGGGACTGTTCTTGCCGATAGCGCGCGCCGTGCCACGTGCGCCGTGCACCACGTCGATCATCGATCCGATCACGCTGTCCCAGTGCGGCTGCTCGCCGATGCTGATGTTGTTCTGCGGGCGTGGCAGATGCGGCAGCAGCGCGTCGGTATTGGCCGCCTGTTCCGCGTAGACAATGTTCGGTTTCAGCATGCGTCCGCCGTTGGCCAGTGCCGCGGTTGAAACGGCCAGTTGCAGGGGTGTGGTCAGGAAGAATCCCTGGCCGATGCCGGTGATGATGGTCTCGCCCGGGAACCATGGCTGATCATGCCGGCGTCGTTTCCATTCGCGTGACGGCAGCAGGCCGGGCAGTTCCCCGACAATGTCGACGCCGGTTGCGCGGCCGAAACCGAAATGGCGCAGGTAGTTTTTCATGTTGTCGATGCCGAGTGACAGCGCCAGGTCATAGAAATATACATCGCAGGACTGCGTGATCGAATCATTCAGGTTGACCGTACCGTGCCCGGTGCGTTTCCAGTCGCGGTATTTGCGGGTATTGCCGGGCAGGGTGTAGTAACCGGGGCAATAGGTCCTGGAGTGATCGCCGGTAACGCCCAGTTCAAGGCCGGCCAGTCCGACGAACGGCTTGATGGTCGAGCCCGGCGGGTATTGTCCGCGCAGTGCGCGGTTGAACAGCGGCTCGCGTTCGTTTTCGCGCAGTGCCTGGTAGGCCTTGTACTCGATGCCGTTGACGAACGGGTTCGGGTCGTAGGTCGGTTGGCTGACGAAGGCGATGATGTCGCCGTTATCCGGATCGAGCGCTACCGCCGAGCCGGCGAAATCGCCGAAGGCCGCTTCGGCGGCCTGCTGCACGCGAGTATCGAGCGTCAGGTACAGGTTGTGCCCTGATACCGGCGGGTTGCGATTGAGTACCCGCAGTACACGGCCCTGCGCCGTGGTCTCTACCTGCTGATGGCCGACCTTGCCATGCAGCAGGTCTTCATAGGTTTTTTCGATGCCGATCTTGCCGACATGGGTGGTGCCGCGGTAGTTCGATGTATCGAGAATCTTCAGTGCCTGTTCGTCGATACGCCCGACATAACCCAGTGCATGAACCGCGATATTGCCATGCGGGTAGTGACGTGCCAGGCCGGCGGTGATGTCCACCCCCGGAAAACGGTGGCGGTTGACGGAAAAGCGTGCCACTTCTTCATCGTCGAGGTTGAACATCAACGGAATGGCTTCAAAGCCGGGCTTGCGCGCCAGCAGTTTGTTGAAGCGGGTGCGGTCGGCTTCGCGTATGTCGATTATTTTGCCCAGTGCGTTGAGGGTCGCACCCATGTCGTCGATCTGCTCCGGCGTGATTTCCAGGCGGTAGGAGGGCAGGTTCTCGGCCAGGATGAGACCGTTACGGTCGTAGATCAGGCCGCGATTGGGCGGTATCGGTTGCAGTTTGACGCGGTTGTCTTCAGACAGGGTGGTGTAGTGATCGTGCGAAACGACCTGCAGGTAGAACAGCCGGCTGAACAGGATCATGATCAGGATGCCGGCGAACACCAGCAGCAGGATGCCGCGGTTCATGATCAGCCGCGATTCGAAGAAGTGGTCCTTGAGTGTCAGCCGGTCGGCCATAATCGTCGTGCGGGTTGTGCCTAGCGCACGCGGAAGCGATGGCGAATGTTGCGCAACAGAAAATAGACCGCCGGCCATAACGCCAGCCCCAGCAGCGACGGCGTCCAGAAATACCACGGTGCCCCCGGCCGCCCGATGATGCGACTGATCCACAGGGCCAGCAGCTGGTGCAGGATCAGCAACACCATGACGGTGAAGGCCTGTTGCAGCAGCGGGAACAGCCGGATGCGCTGGTGCAGGCGCAGGGTGATGTAGGCCACGATCGTGAGCGACAGTGCATGCTGGCCCAGGATAGTGCCGGTGACGAGATCAACCAGCAGTCCGCTGAACCAGCCGGTGCTGACGCCGACCCGGTCAGGCAACGCCAGGCACCAGTAGATCAACACCAGTCCGACCCAGTCCGGGCGTGCGTAGCGTGCCCAGTCCGGTAACGGCACGATGGTCAGCAACAGGGCGATGATAAAGGTAATCACGATAATGCCGCCGCCGTGATGTCGCGCAAGATTCATGGTGTGGCTGCCTCCGTCGCGGTTGCGGTGTCTGCCGGCGCGCTGGCGGCCGTGTCCGGTTCGGCCGGCGGGGCTTCCATCGCCGCTTCGTCGCTGTTTACCACGTCGACCGACATGGTGTTTGCCGCATCGGTGGGCCTGTCCGGTTCCAGCGTCGTGGATACCCCGGGCCAGACCAGCAGTACTTCACGACTGCGGTTCAGTTCGGCCATCGGTGTTGCCACCACCTGCGAGAAGGTCAGGCCGGGATCGTGCTGCACGGCGGTGACGGTGGCGACCGGGTAGCCGGGCGGGAAGCGTCCGCCCAGTCCGGATGTGATCAGCAGGTCGCCCGGCCGGATGTCGGCGTTGTTGGGTATGTAAGGCAGTTCCAGCCGGTTGATGGCGCCGCTGCCGAGCGCGATGGTGCGCAGGCCGGTGCGGTTGACCTGCACGGGAATCGCGTGCGAGGTATCGGTAATCAGTACGGCGGTCGAGCTGTAGGGACCGGCGTGCACGATCTGGCCCATTACGCCCTTGGCATCCAGCAGCGGTTGCCCCGGGTAGATGTCATGCAACTCGCCCTTGTTCACCACGATCTGGTGCTTGTAGGGATCGAGATTGACCGACATAAGCTCTGCAATCAACACCTTCTCGCCTACTTCGAAGGACGAATCGAGCAATTCGCGCAGGCGGATATTTTCCGCTTCCAGTGATGCCAGCTTCTGCATCTGTACTTTCTGCATCAGTTGCTGTGTACGCAGGCTGTCGTTTTCTTCCTGCAGTTTGCGCCGTGTCGACAGTGATTCGCCGAACCAGTCGGAGACGGTGCCGGGCAGTTCGATGACCTGTTGCAGGGGGTAGACGACCAGGGACAGGCCGGCGCGCAGCGATTCGAGGTTGTTGTACTTGTGGTCCATCACCATGAGTACCGTCGACAGGGCGACGAACACGACCAGGCGTGTGGTAATCGATGGACCTTGTGTAAAGATGAGCTTGATCGGGCACCCCTCAAACAGGTAATGCGCAGTGCCTGCGCATTTGCATTCTCCCTTTCCCGCCGGGAGAGGGTCGGGGAGAGGGGGTAACGAAACCTGTTTTTATTCCCCTGTCCTGACCTTCTGCCTGTGACAGAAGAAAAGGTTTTGGATACGACGGGGATTGATTATACGTATGCTGCGCGTGAATGCGCGAAAGTTATGTTGCGCTGGAGTCGCGTGGTTATTCCACGGTGAACACGTCACCGCCGCGCTCATCGAACAGTTCGAGCGCGCGACCACCGCCACGGGCGACGCAGGTCAGCGGGTCGTCCGCGACCACCACCGGCAGGCCGGTTTCTTCCATCAGCAGTTTGTCGAGGTCACGCAGCAGCGCGCCACCACCGGTCAGCACGATGCCGCGTTCGGCCACGTCCGCACCCAGTTCGGGTGGCGTCTGTTCCAGGGCGGTTTTGACGGCGCCGACCAGCCCTGCCAGTGGTTCCTGCAGGGCCTCGAGGATCTCGTTGCTGTTCAGCGTGAAGCTGCGTGGAATGCCCTGGGACAGGTTACGACCCTTGACCTCCATTTCATTGATTTCCTTGCCGGGGTAGGCCGAGCCGATTTCATGCTTGATGCGCTCGGCCGTGGCCTCGCCAATCAGCGTGCCGTAGTTGCGCCGTACATAATTGATAATGGCTTCATCAAGACGTACGCCACCGATGCGAACAGAGGATGAATAGACAATACCATTCAAGGAGATAACGGCAACTTCTGAGGTACCACCACCGATGTCCAGTACCATGGAACCACGCGCCTCGTCGACCGGCATGCCGGCACCGATGGCGGCTGCCATGGGTTCTTCTATCAGGTAGACCTCGCGCGCGCCGGCGCCGGCAGCCGATTCGCGGATGGCGCGGCGCTCGACCTGGGTCGAGCCGCAGGGTACGCAGATCAGGACACGGGGGCTGGGCTTGAAGAAGCGCGCCTCGTGGACCTTGTGGATGAAATGCTGGAGCATTTTCTCCGTAATGGTGAAGTCGGCGATCACGCCGTCCTTGAGCGGACGAATGGCCGTGATGTTGGCCGGGGTGCGACCGAGCATGGCCTTGGCCTCGAGGCCGACGGCCGCGATGCTCTTGGGGCCGCCCGGTCCACGATCCTGGCGAATCGCCACAACCGATGGCTCGTTCAGGACGATGCCCTGGCCGCGCACGTAAATCAGTGTGTTAGCCGTGCCCAGGTCAATGGACAGGTCATTGGAGAATATCCCGAACAGGCTTTTAATCAAGATTCAGTCCCGCGTGTGCGTATCGTCAAAAAGAAAGCAGCTAATCTAACAACGGGGGACGTCCGGGGCAAGGAAATACACAGAAAATCGTGTATTGATGTGAACAGGCCAACTGTGGTCAGTGATGTTCTCGACAAACGATTATGCTACCTTTGCGTCCGCTGTTTTTATGCGAGCAACCTGTATAACGGAGTGACACATGGCACTTGATGCCTCGGATGTCGAAAAAATCGCACACCTTGCACGTCTCGGCATCGACGCCGATGATGTGCCCGGCTATACGCGCAATCTGTCCGATATTCTCGCATTCGTCGAGCAGCTCAACGCGGTGGATACCCGCGACATCAAGCCGCTGGCGCATCCGCTGGAGGCAACACAACGCCTGCGTCCCGATACGGTGACCGAAACCAACGACCGGGAAAACTTCCAGCAGGTGGCGCCGCAGACCGAGAACGGCCTGTACCTGGTGCCGAAGGTTATCGAGTAGGCCGCCTTGACTATGCATCAGAAGACCCTGGTCGAACTGGCTGCCGGCCTGCAAGCCGGTGACTTTTCCAGTGAAGAGCTGACCCGTGCCTGCCTGGCGCGCATCCATGCATTCGATGGCACGCTCAACACGTTTATTACCATCGCCGAAGAACAGGCGCTGGCGGCGGCACGCGCTGCCGATGCGCGTATTAATAAAGGTGAGGCCGGGCCACTGACGGGCATCCCGTTTGCGCACAAGGATATCTTCTGCACGAAGGGCATCCGCACCAGTTGCGGTTCGCGCATGCTGGACAATTTCAATGCGCCATACGACGCAACCGTCACCGCTAAACTGCACGCGGCCGGTGCCGTCATGCTGGGCAAGACCAACATGGACGAGTTCGCCATGGGTTCGTCGAACGAGACCAGTTACTACGGGCCGGTGAAAAATCCCTGGGACACGGACACGGTTCCCGGCGGTTCCTCGGGCGGTTCCGCCGCGGCGGTGGCGGCCCGGCTGGTGCCGGCAAGTACCGGTACCGATACCGGCGGTTCAATTCGCCAGCCGGCAGCACTGTGCGGCATCACCGGTTTGAAGCCGACCTATGGACGCGTATCGCGCTACGGCATGATCGCGTTTGCCTCCAGCCTTGACCAGGCCGGCCCGTTTGCACGCACTGCGCAGGACGCCGCCATCATGCTGGCCGCCATGGCCGGTTTCGACGAGCGCGATTCCACCAGTGTTGAACGGCCGGTGGAGGATTACCGTGCCGGCCTGGGCGCGTCACTTGCGGGTTTGA
>JAOULY010000109.1 GCA_029881775.1 Gammaproteobacteria bacterium | reverse complement strand
ACTGTCATGCGCAAGAAGCTGAAGCCGGTGACCGATCCGATCCAGACTCAGATCAACATTCTGAGTAAACACTGACAAGGGAAAAGAGCTTGAAGAATATCGTCAAGATGTACTGTACAGCGTTCTGTCCGTACTGCGTGCGTGCTGAACAGTTATTGAATGCCAAAGGCGTCAAGTCAATCGAGAAGATTTTCGTCGATAGAACGCCCAATGGGTTTGAGGACATGATTGAACTCACCAACAGGCGGACGGTACCGCAGATTTATATTGGTGAGCAGCATATAGGCGGGTATGACGACCTGGCGGCGCTCGACCGGCGCGGTGGACTTGACCCGTTGCTGGCGACAGGCTGAGGCGCACAATGGATTACCTGCCGATATTTCTCGATGTAAAGGGTCGTCCCTGCCTGGTTGTTGGCGGCGGCAAGGTTGCCGCACGCAAGCTCGCCTTGCTGCACCGGGCGGGCGCACGCGTCACCGTGGTCGCCCCCGAAGTATGTAACGATATGCGGCAGTTGTTGCAGCAGGAAAATATTTCCCACGAGCAGCGGGAATTCCGCGACGGTGACCTGGACGATACGGTACTGGTAATGGCGGCAACGAATGACGAGGCCGTTAACCGGCATGTATCGTCACTGGCCGGGCAGCGTCACATCCCTGCCAATGTGGCCGACAATCCAAAATTGTGTAATTTCATTATGCCGTCGGTGATTGACCGCTCGCCGGTACAGATAGCTGTTTCAACCGGTGGCTCATCGCCGGTGCTGGCCCGCCTGCTGCGTGCGCGCCTGGAAAGTTTTATCCCTGCCGCTTACGGTCGACTGGCGCGCATGGTGGACGATTACCGGCGGGAGGTGAAACAGCGCTTCGCCGAACCTGCCAGGCGGCGTTATTTCTGGGAAAGTGTATTGCAGGGACAAGTAGCAGAGTTGCTGTTTGCCGGTCAGGAAGAGAAGGCGCGCACTGCGCTCGAGGCGGCTATCAACAGTACTGACGAGGATTTTTCAGGCGGAGGCGAGGTATACCTGGTTGGTGCCGGTCCTGGTGATCCCGACCTGATCACTTTTCGCGCCATGCGGTTAATGCAGCAGGCGGACGTCGTGGTGTACGACCGCCTGGTTTCCCCGGCGGTGATGGACCTGGTCAGGCGCGATGCCGAGTTGATCTATGCGGGTAAGCAGCGCGATCAGCATACCCTTACCCAGGAAAGCATTAATGATCTGCTGGTCCGGCTTGCGCGCGAAGGCAAGCGGGTGTTGCGTTTGAAAGGGGGCGATCCGTTCATTTTCGGCCGCGGCGGTGAGGAGATCGAGACGCTGGCACAGGAAGGCATCCCCTTCCAGGTGGTGCCGGGGATTACAGCTGCAGCCGGCTGTGCGTCCTATGCGGGCATTCCTCTGACGCACCGTGATTATGCGCAGGCCTGCATTTTCGTAACCGGGCACCTCAAGGATGGCACTGTCGACCTGGACTGGGAAAGCCTGGCCAGGCCCGCACAGACTGTTGTCTTCTACATGGGTATGCACAGTATCCCGGTGATCAGTCGCGAGCTGATTGCGCATGGCCTGCCTGCCACTACGCCGGTTGCACTGGTGCAGAAAGGCACCACACCCGAGCAACGTGTCTACATCGAAACGTTGGCCTCATTGCCTGACATTGTTGCCCGGGAAGCGCTGCAGCCGCCGACGATTATTATCGTCGGCGAGGTGGTCAGCCTGCATGAGAAACTTGAATGGTTTAGCGGTAACAAGTTGACTAAAAAATAGAATACCGCCTGGTCACGGGCTGACAGCCGCGTGGCAACCGATGACAGATTTGTAGGTAATGTCCGATTGTTATCTCCCGGGAGCAGTGCTAGCCTCAAGCCGTAAATCAATGGTTTGCGGTGGTGGGCCGCAATAAAAAGAACCTCAGGAGGAGTTATGATCAATGTCATGCTGGTTGATGACCACGGGCTTGTACGTACAGGTATCAAGCGATTACTCAGGGATGTAAGCGGCATAGACGTGGTCGCCGAGGCCGAAAGCGGTGAGCAGGCAATCAGGCAGGTACGCAAGGAAAAGCCGGATGTCATTCTGATGGATATCAGTATGCCCGGTATCGGTGGCCTGGAGGCGACACGAAAGATCAGCCAGGTGGTGCCTGGGGTAAAAATTATCGCGGTTACCATTCATGATGACGACCCGTTCCCGGCGCGTTTGCTGGAAGCCGGTGCCTCCGGATATCTTACAAAAGGATGTGATGTGCAGGAGATCGTCAATGCCATTCGTTCTGTACATCTTGGCAAGCAGTACATTACCCCGGAAATAGCCCACAAACTGGCGCTGTCTTTTGTCAATGAGCGCGAGAAGTCACCCCTGGAACGGCTGACGCCGCGTGAAACGCAGGTTATGCTTATGGTTGTAAGGGGTGAAACCAACAAGGCCATTTCAGAAAAGTTGTGCCTCAGTCCGAAGACCACGAGTACTTACCGGTATCGCCTGTTTGAGAAACTGGGTGTGGAAAATGACGTTGAATTGACGCGCTTTGCGATTCGTCACGGACTGATCAGGGAAAATATCGCCCACTAGCTGCTGTTACCGGTCGCAGGGCCGGGCGGTAATCGGCAGGTCCCACGCCTGCCGGTTACCGTTTGTCTGTGAATTTGAGAACTTCGTCAGTGTATTGATCTGACTTGCTGGTAAGATCTCGTATACCGTGGTTTGCTTGTAAGAACACGCCCGGCGGGCGGGCGGGTAAACCAGGAGAATGGGATGTCGACGGCAAGAAGCCGGGTACCGGAGTTTTCGGCTGGACTTGAATGGTTCAATGTCGATGCGCCCGTACGCCTGGCCGGCCAGCGTGGCCGAATCGTGCTGGTCTGCTTCTGTTCCTTCAGTGACATCCCCAGTCAGCATGTGCTGGCGGATATGAACTACTTCGCCAGCAAGTATCGAAAGGACCTGACCGTGCTGGGCGTGCATTCCACGCGCTTCCCTGCAGAGATGAGGCGGTCGCATGTCCAGAAAATGATGAACAAGTTTCATATCCGGTTCCCGTTCGTACACGATCCGGAGTTGAAGTTGTGTAAACGTTTCGGGATCAGGCAGTGGCCGACACAGGTGTTGGCTGATCGGGACGGATTCATAATTGGCGCACTTGCCGGCGACGGTAAACGCGCCCGCCTTAAAGAGGTGATCGAGTACCAGATCAAGCGTGAATCCCGTTTCGGTTCAACTGGCAGTGAGGCCTATACGGTCAGCCAAACCCCCGAACCACAGGCATTGCTGTCATTTCCTGGCCGGGTGCTGGTGTCTCGTGACAGGGTGTATATTTCCGACAGCGCGCATAACCAGGTCATTATCACCTCGGCTAACGGTAATATCCTGCGGCGTATCGGCAGTACCAGTCCTGGATTTATTGATGGTGACAGCCTGTCTGCAGCCTTTAATAATCCACAGGGTATGGCGCTGGGTGACCAGTCGCTCTATGTTGCGGATGAGGGCAACCACGCAATCCGGTGTGTCAATGTCCGTTCCGGGGAGGTTACGACCGTGGCCGGCACTGGCACGCCAGGGACCGTAACCGGCCCGGTAGTCACGCGACCCCGTGAAATGCAGTTGAAATCACCGCTTGATTTGGTGCTGGTGAACGGGGTGTTGTTTATCGCCATGGCCGGCATGCACCAGGTGTGGAGCCTGTCACTGATCAAGAACACCATCAAGGTGTTTTCGGGCAGCGGGCGCGAGGGTCTGCGTGACGGTTCTCCCAATACTGCAGAGTTCGCGCAGCCGTCAGGTCTGACGGTTTACGGGAAGAGTCTATATGCGGTTGATGCCATTTCATCCGCAATCCGCTGTATTGATATTGACAGTGGTTCGGTGACTACCATTGCCGGGAGTGGTTGTTATGAAAGCGGCGACCAGGACGGGGCGCTGTCGGCAGCGAAACTGCAGTATCCCATGGCAATCGAAGCCGATATGGAGCATAAAATGCTCTGGGTGTCAGACACCTATAATAACAAGATCAGGCGCGTCGGCATCAAGACACAGCATGTTTCCAGTGTCATTCTTGATCGCAAGCTGGATGAACCCTGCGGGTTGGCATTTCATGGTGGTACCTTGTACATTGCAAATACCAATGCACATGAGGTCCTCTGTCTGAATCCGGACAGTGGCCGGGCCGAACCGCTGAATGTCTCAGAAGAGCACACCCACGTTTAACGCCGATTGCAGGCAATGTCCCCGGCTTGCAGTTTTTCTCGATCAGGTTGCCGACAAGCACCCTGAGTATCATGCTGCGCCGGTCGCAGCATTCGGGGATCCCGATGCACGCTTGCTGATCGTCGGACTGGCTCCCGGAATGCATGGCGCGAACGCCACCGGTCGACCCTTTACCGGCGATTATGCCGGTATATTGTTGTATCAGACATTGCATAATTACGGTTATGGCAGTCTTCCCGTATCGGTTTCCCGGGATGACGGGCTGGTGCTGAGTGGTGTGCGGATAACAAATGCCGTGAAATGTCTGCCACCACAAAACAAGCCGCAGCTTGATGAGGTAAAGAACTGCAACCGCTTCCTGCGTGCCGAAATTGGCGGGTTGTCTGATAATGCAGTGGTGATGGCGCTGGGCAAGCTGGCGCATGACGCAGTGTTGCGGGCGCTGGGTCTGAAGCTGAGCGCGTTTCCATTCGGGCATAAACAGATTCATGCGTTGTCAGACACGCTGACAATGGTGGACTCCTATCACTGCAGTCGCTACAACACGCAGACCCGGCGCCTGACTGCTGACATGTTCGCAGAGGTTTTCGACGCAGCCGGGGAGTTGCTTGGGCGTGTCGACGGTTAACAGTCTGCTATCCAGGCTTATTTGGTATGACAGTCAGCAGTAATTCCTTCGATGTAAAAGAGTATCTCAGGACCCTGACCGGCCTGCCGGGTGTATACCGTATGCTGGATGCCAGTGGTACTGTCATCTATGTAGGAAAGGCCGGAAACCTCAGGAAGCGGGTATCGAGCTATTTTAGAAAGTCGGGCCTGAGTCCCAGGACGCGTGCACTGGTTGAACAGATAGCGGGTATTGAGACGACCGTAACACGCACGGAAGGCGAGGCACTGCTGCTCGAGAGCAACCTGATCAAGCAGTTCGGGCCGCGTTACAACGTGCTGCTGCGAGATGATAAAAGTTACCCGTATATCTACCTGTCTACGGAGCAGGATTATCCACGCGTTACCCTGCACCGTGGCGCACGGCGCGGGAAAGGGCGATATTTCGGTCCCTATCCGAATGCGGGGTCGGTGCGTGAAAGTCTGCACCTGTTGCAAAAACTTTTCCGGGTACGGCAGTGTGAGGACAGTTTTTTCAGCAACCGTAGCCGGCCTTGTCTTCAGTACCAGATAAAGCGCTGTACAGCACCCTGTGTCGGCAATATCACACGTGCAGAATATGCCGGGGATGTGCAGCACACGGCGCTGTTCCTTGAAGGCAAAAGCAGCCAGGTGATCGATGACCTGGTGCGCCTTATGGAACAGGCGGCGGCGGCGAGGCATTATGAACTGGCCGCTGTTTACCGGGATCGTATCGCCAGTTTGCGGCACGTACAGGAGAAGCAGTATGTAAGCAAGGAGCGTGGTGATCTGGATGTGCTGGCCTGCCGGTCCGGCAGTGGCGCCGCCTGTGTACAGGTGTTCTTTATACGTGCCGGACGCAGCCTCGGTAATGCGGTGTTTTTTCCGAAAGTTCCCCTGGAGTCCTCCGAGGCCGAAATCCTGTCTGCCTTTGTTCCGCAATATTATCTCGACAAGGCGGTCCCGTCCGAGCTGTTGCTCAGCCACAAACCGGATGACTGGCGGGTTATCGAGGAAATGCTGTCGTCACGCGCGGGGCATGCCGTGTCTATTCGTTCAAGCGTGCGCGGTGACCGTGCGCGCTGGGTTGAAATGGCCAGGAAAAACGCGGCACACGCACTGGCGGCCCATGTCAATTCACGGACCGGTTATGCCGGCAGGCTGCGTGACCTGGCTGCGGTGCTGGCGCTTGAAGATTTACCCGGGCGGATAGAATGTTTTGACATCAGTCATACCAGTGGTGAGGCGACGGTTGCGTCTTGCGTTGTGTTCGGACAGGAAGGGCCATTAAAATCCGATTATCGCCGCTTCAATATCCGTGATATCCGCGCCGGCGATGATTATGCTGCCATGGAGCAGGCAGTAACGCGGCATTACACACGCCTGGCCAAAGGCGAGGGAAGTTTCCCGGATCTGCTTCTGATTGATGGTGGCAAGGGCCAGGTGCGTGCGGCCATTGCCGTACTCGATGAATTGCAGGTCAAGGATGTGCTGGTGGTGGGGGTTGCCAAGGGCGAGGGCAGAAAACCCGGGCTTGAGAAGCTGTATATTGCAGGTGGTGATAAAATGCTTGATTTGCCCGTGGACTCACCGGCGCAGCACCTTATCCAGCAGGTGCGTGACGAAGCCCACCGGTTCGCAATTTCGGGACACCGCCGCCAGCGCGCGCGTAGCAGGTCGACCTCGCCACTGGAGCACATACCCGGTATTGGGGCGAAACGCAGGCAACAGCTATTGCGCCA
>JAOULY010000108.1 GCA_029881775.1 Gammaproteobacteria bacterium | reverse complement strand
TCGGTGGTCGTGTCAGGCACGGATGCCGTTGTCGGGGCGGTTCTGGACGATATTGGTTCGTTGACCGAGGCGGGTTCTGTTTATCTGTACGATCTCGACGAGGACGGTGACGGTCTGATCGGGTTCAATGACAACTGCCCGATCGATGCCAACCCGACCCAGCTCGATACTGACGGCGACGGGCTGGGCGATGCCTGCGACACGGATGACGACAATGACGGCTGGCCGGACACCAGCGACAACTGCCCGCTCACCTGGCAGTTGACCCAGCTTGATCTGGACAACGACGGCCTCGGCAATGCCTGTGACCCGGATGATGACGGTGACGGCGTGGACGACGTGCTCGACAACTGTCCGGTGGATGCCAATCCCACCCAGCTCGACACCGATGGCGACGGGCAGGGCGATAGCTGCGACACGGACGACGATGCCGACGGCATCCCCGATATAAGCGATACCTACCCGCTCGATACCGACAACGACGGCCAGGACAATGCTGTTGATCCTGATGACGACGGTGACGGTTATGACGACGGTGTCGATAACTGTTCACTCATCGTCAATCCGACCCAGGCGGATCTCGATGGTGACGGGCAGGGCGATCCCTGTGATCCGGACAACGATGGCGATGGCGTCAATGACATCCTCGACAACTGTCCGCTCATCGCAAATGCTACGCAGGATGATTTCGACAACGACGGTATAGGTGATGCCTGCGATGCCGACGCCGACAACGACTACCTGCCCAACACCTACGAGACAGGGGCAGGGCTTGATCCGTTTGACCCGTCTGACGCGACCCAGCTGGTACTGGATGCCTACCGGGCGCCGTCGCAGTTCAGCGAGTACCGCTTCCAGCGTATGCTGCCCACGCTGGAGAATGACTGGTACTTCGATAGCGTCACCGACATCACCCTGGCGCCCGACGGCAACCTGTATGTCATGGACACAATCGGGCAGACACTCAGCAAGTACAACACCAGCGGCGCACTGATATCCCGCTGGGGCCTGCCCGATCGCGTATTCGATGACATCGCCGTCGGCGCGGACGGTACCATCTACCTGCTGAACCTGACCAATGACAGCATCATGGAATTCAGGCCGGAACAGCAACTCTGGTCCGAGTGGCCGGTGACGGGTATCGCGGATCCCAACGGCCTGGCGGTCGACAGTGCCGGCAGGGTCTATGTCGGTAACCGCAATGTCGGGCAGGTCAATGTCTACCGTCCCTTTATTCACAGCCTGGTCGCGACCATCAGCGGTGCAACGGGCGGATTCACCAGCGTCACCGACCTGGCCATCGACCCGAACGACATCCTCTACATACTCGATGCACCGGGCGACCGTATCGTGCGCGCCTCGGTGGACACGCAGGGTACGGTCGCCTTCGACACACCCTGGACCGGTGTGGTACCCGTGCTGTCGGGTACACCGACCGTGAATCCCACCGAACAGCTTGCCCTCGGTTACGGTATTGGTAACAAGGGCTTCGCCTTCGTGGGGCGTTACACCGACGGTGGCGACAACGCCGCCATCACCAAGATCGACCGGACGACCGGTACAGTCATCGCCCAGTACGGCGTTCCCTATCCACCCGGCAGCGGGCTGGCCGCGGGGCTCGGGCAGGTCTTCATCGGAACGCTCACGACCATCGCCAAGTACACGACCAACCTCACCGCCACCAGCGTGCAGGCGCTCTCGACCTGGCAAAGCTGGGGCACCGGGCCGGGCCAGTTCAACGGCCCCCAGCGCGTGGCGATCGATGCCGGACTCGGCATCGTCTATGTGCTCGACCAGGGCAATGACCGCATCCAGACCTTCAGCCTGGACGGCCAGTACGTCGACAGCTGGAACGTATCCGTGAATGCCATTCACATCGGCAGTGATAACAACGGCCACCTGTATGTCGCCTCGGTTGGTAATCCCGGTATTGTGTTGGAACGTTACAGCAGCGACGGCACACTGCAGGGCAGTTTCCCGCTGCCCTCGGGCTCGGGGCCAGGCGAGTTCTACGTGTTCTCCGGTATTGCCACCAACGGCGACGGCTATCTCTACCTGGCGGACAAGACGATCAGCGTGTTCGGTGCCCGCGTGCACCGCTATACCGAGGACGGTCAGTACGTGTCGACTCTCGGCGAGGGGGTGCTGGATTTCGCCGACGGGCTGGGCATGGATCCCGCCGGGCGGGTTGTCGTCAGTGACAAGATCAACGGCATTTATATTTTCTCACCCGCGGGCACGCTGCTGTCGAACTGGCTGCCGCCGTACTCCACCCCGACGGGGGCGGCCGTCACCGTTGACAGTTACGGCAATGTCTACGTGGTCGAGGAAGCCACCAGCGAGATTCGGAAATTCACCGCTGACGGTACACTGCAGAACACCTTTGGCGGACTGGGCGACGGCCCGGATAAATTCGATAACCTCGCCTCGATTGCCGCCGGGCCATCGCCGGGCCTCCTCCTGTTTGCGGTCGATTATGACAACAACCGCCTGCAGGTCTTCCAGCCCGTGCAGCAGCCACTGAGCGCGAAGGCCATCATCGTCTCCGGCGGCGGGGCCTACCCGGGCAACCTGCTGCTCGACAGCACGCGCGCGGTGAGCAATTTCGCCTACAACGCCCTCACCCTGCAGGGGTTCGGTCGCGACAACATCCAGTACCTGTCAGACGATACGCTGCTTGATCTGGATGGTGACCCGGGTACGTCCGAGGTGGATGCCGATGCGACCCTGACCAATCTGCAGGATGCAATTACCCAGTGGGCACTCGATGACCAGAACAACGATGGTCAGCCCGATGCCACCGATGTCGTCCTCTACATGACCGACCACGGCGGCAACGGGGTATTCCGGATCAACCAGAACCAGGTGCTGAGCGATACCCTGCTGGACAGCTGGCTGAGCACGCTGGAGGCCGCGATCAGCGGCAGTGTCACCGTGGTCTATGACGCCTGTCGCGCCGGCAGCTTCATACCCATTGCCAACAATCGCCGCAGGGTGCTGGCCAGTACCGAGGCCGGCAACGTGGCCTACTTTACCAGCGGCGGGCTGATGTCCTTCTCCAATTTCTTCTGGTCCGGGATATTGAACGGCGACAGTGTGGGGCAGTCATTCACGGACGCACAGGCAAGTGTAGTCGCTACGCCCACCACACAGACGCCACAGATCGATGCCACAGGCGACGGGGCGGCCAATACCCAGGCGGATTACGATGCGGTGACCAACGAGTATATCGGCAGCGGCACCGCCAACTACCTGCAGGCACCGGTCATCACGTCGGTCATTGCCGGCATCGATGCGAACGATGACGTCGTGCTCACCGCCAGCGGTGTCACCGACAACAACGACATCAGCCGCGTTTGGGTGGTGCTGTACGACAGCGGTTACCAGGTGGACAGCACGGAGACACCGATCACCAACCTGCCGACCGTGGAACTGCAGGAAAGTCCGCCCGGCAGCGGGACCTATACGGGCACCTACAGCGGCGCGCCGCTGGGCGGCAATCTCTATACCGCCGTATTCTATGCGCGGGATAAACTGGGCAATGTAAGCTTGCCGGAAGTGACCACCACGCTGGGTCAGACCGGCAAGCGCCGGGCGATCATCGTTGCCGGCGGCGAGCTGACCGATCCGGACTGGGCGGCTAAAGAAACGGCGGCGGCCGATGTCTACCAGGCGCTCAGGGCGCAAGGTTACCAGGACAGCGAGATCCGCTTCCTGAGCGCCAGCACGGTCAACGGCATCGAACGGCTGAATACCCTGTCGAACCTGCAGGCCGACCTGACGGGCTGGGCCACGGTGGACAGCCGCGACGCGACCCTCTACCTCATCGGCAACAGCACCGGCCAGGTGTACCGGCTGAATGCAAGCGAAACGCTGCCGGCCGCGACTCTGGACGGCTGGCTCGATACCCTCGTCAATGCCATGACCGGCAAGCTGACGGTGATCATGGATGCCAACAACGCCGGCTTCTACCTGGCGCGCCTGTCGGTGCCCGCGGGCAGGGAAGAGGATTACTACCGCCTGGCAAGCACCATCGGCGGCAGGGCGCATTTCGAGGCGGATGTCTCCTTCACGGCCTTTTTCACCGACAACGTGGCGTATGGCTCGACATTGTCCGTCGCCTTCCTGCTGGCAAAGCAGTCCATGCAGGCGGCGAGCAGCGGGCAGCAGGTCGCCTGGCTGGATACCAACAGCGACGACACCTCGGACAAGTTCGATATCGAGCGCATCCTCTATTACTCACTGGGCTCCGGCATCTTGCTGGCCAGCGATGCCCCGGTGATCGGTAATAACGGGGTCGGTGTGGACGGCTTCACGGCCGGTGCCGATCCCCTGGCCGTGACGCTGTGGGTGAACGACATCAGCACGACCGGCACGATTGCCGAGGTCTGGGCGCTGGTCACGCCGCCGGACACTGACGGTTTCGGCGGCACCGATCCCGCATCAGTCAAGGTCACGCTGCCTTTCAACGGCACCCGCTACGAGGCGCCCTACAATCTGCCGGGTCCGCGGGGGGGTACCTACACCGTGACCTTCTACGCCCGTGATACGGACGGCACCGTCTCATTGCCCAGGACCGAGACGCTGACGCGGGAAGACAGCTATGAACCGGACGATACCGAGGCTCAGGCCAGTGCCCTGACGGTTGACGACCCGGCGCAATATCACAGCTTCCACACCCTCACTGACGAGGACTGGGTGGCGTTCGCTGCCACTTCCGGCACCACCTACACCATTACCGCCGACCCGGTCGGGAACGAGGCGGATGTCGTGCTGCTGGTGAAGGACCCGGGTGGAACCGTCATTGCAACCGTCGATGACGTGACGGCCGGCGAACATCCGCTTGGGGCGGAGCAATATATCTTCACCGCGGTGCAGACCGGCGCCTATACCATACAGGTGTCACTGAGCACGAACGTGACACAGCCAAACGTGCCATCGGACTACACCCTGGCGGTGACGACCGGTGGAGGTGGATCGGGCACCACCAGCGTGGCCGGGCAGGTGCGCGATGATGCGGGCAACCCGGTGGAACTCGCCTTCGTCAAGATTGATGGCACCGGTACCACGACGGGTACGGCCTCGACCCTCAGCGTGACGCCGAACGGGGACTATTCCATCGGCGACGGGCCGGGCGACTATGCCTTGACCGCACAGAAGGCCGGCTACCAGACGACCAACGTGGGCACGATCACCATTCCCAGCCAGGGCACCACCATTGCCAACATCATCCTGATGCCGGATACACCGCCCGATACAGACGGCGACGGTATCCCGGATGCGAGCGATCCCTTCCCGAACAACGTTGACGGCGACGGCGATGGCCTGGTTGATGGCACAGATGGTGTGGTTTCGACCGCGACCTATGCGGGCATCGATGCGGACGGCGATGGCTTCGTTGATGGTGAACAGGACTTCGGTACCGACCCGACGCTGACCGACAGCGACGGCGATGGTTTTGATGACGGTGAAGAAGTGTACTACGGCAGTGACCCGCTCAGTCAGGCCGATACGCCGGCCAACGGCGACATCAATGACGACGGAGTGGTGAATGCCGCCGATGTGCTGCTGGCCACGCGCATCGTCATGGGGCAGTACACGCCGACGACTGAAGAGGAGGTACGCGCCGATGTGGCGCCCTTCAACGGCGCCTACCCGACGCCGGACGGGCTTATTAACGCCGGCGACCTGGTGCGCATCCAGCGCATGGCGGTGGGGCTGCCTTGATCACGGCTGGATCTGCTACTCCCGGCGGCGACCTGGCCTGCAGGCATTACACTGCGCCTGTCGGACTATACTGATCGGTGCAGCGCACTGCCGAGGAAACCGAAGGCGGCAGGTGCTGCAGTCACCAGCACGGAATTGCCCGGGTTGCTGGCATCGAAGCGGCCGTTGGTACCCAGTTTAAGGTAGTCGGCGGTACTCGCATAAAAACTGCCGCTGATATTCAGCTTGGCATTGTCGCCGATCATGATGCCGTTGGGATTAAGCAGGTAGACGTTGGCGCCCGGAATGGTGGAACGCAGCACGCCATCGATGGTCGTGTTGCTGCTGCCGGTCACGCGACTGATGATGTTGCTGATCGAGACTGGTCCAATGATAGCTGATAATCCGTGTCGGACATAAGGTAATACCGCACGCCGGTATTGTGTTTTATTCACTATTCCTAGTACTTATTGATTATTCACCTGGTTCCGGAAAGCTGGCAGACTGGAACAGGCTGCGCATGTGTCCATCGGATACGGCAGTCACACGGTTGACTGGTCGTCTGAGCAGCAGCCGGGGCCGGTGGACGGGCTGATCAACGCCGGCGACCTGGCCTGCTGGCATTACACCCTGCGCCTGTCGGTCTATACTGATAAATCAGATTAATACGCATCAGCAGAGCATATAGAAAAGAATTGTAATAACTCTAATAAACAGTCAGATGCGTAAGAATGCTTATGCTGCCACTCAGCTGTAGCAAACCTGGCCTGGGAGGCTGGTACGAAACTGACAAGGGAAATATTCACAGACTGGTTGTGAAAAAATGCCGGGATAAACCGGCATCTGAGCGCTAGCCTGTCAAACAAGCGGAGACGGCAGTGA
>JAOULY010000107.1 GCA_029881775.1 Gammaproteobacteria bacterium | reverse complement strand
TCGACGGTGAACGCATCCTGCAGGCAAAGGGACACGATTACTCGCTGGTAAATTTACTCGGCGGCGATACCCGGCACGCGCAGCGATTCCAGGACGGCCGCTTTGCAACGCTTTACCTGTCGCCACGCGATTACCATCGAATCCATATGCCATGCAATGCCCGCCTGGTTGAAACCGTCTATGTACCCGGGCGCCTTTACAGCGTGGCGCCGCATACCGTCCGGGCGATCGAACACCTGTTCACGCGCAATGAGCGGCTGGTCGCCTTTTTCGAGACCGACAACGGGCCCATGGCCATGGTTATGGTGGGTGCCATTTTCGTCTCGTGCATGGAAACCGTCTGGGACGGCGTCGTTAACCCGCGCATGGGCATGACTTGCATCAGCCGGCAATATCCCGCAGACGGCGGGCCCGCCCCGACGCTGGCGCGCGGAGAGGAAATGGGCCGCTTCAATATGGGCTCGACCGTCATTCTGCTGTACGGTCCGGGCCAGGCCGAATGGAACGATTCACTCACGACCGGCGATGCCGTCAGCATGGGCCGGCAAATCGGCACCCTGCAGCAAAAAATACCCCACTGAGCTGTTAACCTCTGTCGCGGCCCCGCGTTAGCTGTATTCGAGTTAACAAAAATGGAGCCGAAAGATGATGATTCGAACCCTTGCTATACCGGCCCTGCTGGCCGCCACCCTGGCACTGGGTGTCACGGGCACCGCCCGTGCCGACCATGGACAGCTCAGCATTCATTACGACAGCGGCCATGACGACTACCCGCGCTATTCACATGATCACGGCTACTACAGCAGGCATCGTGACCGCCACCATGGCCGACATGGCTGGCATGACAGGAAACACGCCAGGAAACATGTCAGGAAACACCTGAAGCGCCACCACAAGGCGCATGGACGCGGCCATGACTACGGTCATCACGACGAACATTCACGTTATAACAGGCACCACACAGGCTCACATCATGACAGGAATCGGCACAATACCCGCTCCCGGATTGGCATCGGCTATACTGGACACCTGTAATCGTTCAATCGATCGGCAGGGACGAACGACGCACGGCCGTCCCTGCCGACAGTCAGTGGATGCGGATTTGCAGGCACAGGACAACAACCGGCAGCTGGAACAGTTCTTCGTTACCCACGAGGACAAGGCGTTCTATGTCGCCTACGCCGCACTGTGGGACCGCGAGTCCGCACTTGATGCCGTGCAGGAAAGCATGCTGCGCCTGGTCGAGTACTACCGCGACAAGCCGGAACAGGACTGGCCCGCCCTGTTCCGCACCATCCTCAACAGCAAGATTAACGATATCCGGCGTCGCCGCATGATCGAGCAGGGCAAACACAAACTGGTGTCACTCACCGGCCTGTTCAGGCAGAAAGATGACAACCAGGCCAGCGAGGAATATGAGCTGCCCGACAGTGATCGTTCTGACGGCATCACGGCCCCCGAGGTCGAATTTGTCGCCGGCGAAATCCGCGGCAAGGTCGCGGATGCCATGCAGACCTTACCGGAACGTCAACGCCAGGTGTTTGTGCTGCGCGAGTGGCGTGGCCTGAGCATCAAGGAAACCGCCCAGACCCTCGGCTGCTCGGAAAACAGCGTCAAGCAACATCATTTCAGGGCAATGCGGGCATTACGGAATCAACTGGCGGAGGTGTGGACCCATGCACAACCATCAACATCCTGACACGGAACAGCTGGATCGCTTGCGCGCCGGCTTACTCGATGACCGGCCCAGGGAAAAGTCGGCCATGGAACAGCACCTGGCCGAATGCGAGGCCTGTCGCACGCATGCCGGCATCTGGTCACAACTGGACACAAATGCCATGGGGCCCCGGGTCAATCCGCGCGACATCGATACTGCCCTGCAGGCCGCTCGCCGCCAGGCGCTGGACGCCGCCAGCGCCACGCACAAGCACCGGCACTCGCTGCTGCCCTATGCCGCAGCCGCCTCACTGGCGCTGGCGGTCACTGTCGGCCTCTGGACAATTCAACCCGGCATTGATACAACAAACATAGTCGCCGGGAACGAGCAGGCGGTACCTGATCTTTACGAGGACCTTGACTTCTACCTGTGGCTGGCCACTGAGAATGAAAACGGAACGGACAACGGCAGTACCTGACATGACGCTACGCACCACGACAATCGCCCTTTTGCTTGGCTGCCTGGCCATGGCTTCGGCTGTGCCCGCCCTGGCCGACAACAGGGTCGACTGGCAGAACCTCAGTGATGGCGAGCAGGAAATGTTAAAGAAGTATCGCCGCAACTGGTCCACGCTCGACCAGGACGAACAGTCTCGCCTCAGGCAGGGTGCGCGTAATTACATGAACCTGCCACCCGATAAACGCGAGGCCGTCAGGCGCAAGCGGGACGAATACAAGAAAATGCCTCCGGAAGAACGCGAACGCCTGCGCAGGCAGTACCGCCAGCGCCGCTGACCCCCTCCCGGGACGCCCTGCCCACGGCAGTGCCGATTCCGGCAACCACGCATCTCTGCTATGATGCGCAGCCGCCAATCACCGCAGGTCCGACGGAAAGCCACAATGCAACCCATGTTGAACATCGCTGTACGCGCGGCGCGCGGTGCAGGAAACGTAATCATCCGCAGCATGGCACGGCTTGACAGCATTGCCATCCAGACCAAGGACCGCAACGACTTTGTGACCGAGGTCGACCGGGAGGCCGAGAACGTAATTATCAGCACCCTGCGCCGGGCTTATCCGGACCATGCCATCCTGGCCGAAGAAAGCGGCATCACTGCCGGCGATGATTTTCAGTGGATAATCGACCCGCTCGACGGCACCACGAATTTTCTGCACGGGTTTCCGCAATTCGCGGTCTCCATTGCACTCAGGCACAAGGGGCGGCTCGAACAGGCCGTGGTGTATAACCCGATAAGCCAGGAACTGTTCACTGCATCACGCGGTAGCGGCGCCATGCTGAATGATCGACGCATTCGTGTCAGCAATCGCAAAGACCTGGACGGTGCATTACTCGGCACCGGTTTCCCTTTCAAGGCCCAGCATCACCTGGAAACCTACCTGGACATGTTTCGCGCCCTGTTTCCACAGACCGCCGGCATCCGCCGCCCGGGTTCCGCTGCCCTGGACCTGGCATTCGTGGCCGCCGGCCGTCTGGATGGCTTCTGGGAGATCGGCCTGAACACCTGGGACATGGCAGCCGGCGTACTACTCATCCAGGAAGCCGGCGGCCTGTCCGGCGACTTCAGCGGCGGCCATAATCATCTTGAAAGCGGCAACCTGGTATCCGGTAATCCAAAAGTCTTCGCTGAAATACTCAAGGCAATCCGTCCGCACGTCACTCCCGACCTGGCCAACTAGCCCCCCGAAAATCTACGCCCTCAAGTGAGACACCGCGCGTGTCGATATGTCCTCTACAGGTGACAACGAGCCGGGGGCAATTGCATGGCACACAAGGCAGGCAAACGAATCGATGGTTCCGCACTGGAATCGATCATGCATGACGTACTACAGGGCATGCAGGACTTCACCAGCGAAACGTGCATCAGCGGGAACGCCGCCAGCATGGAAATTCTTGCCGTTGAGCGTGCAGAACAACCGGCGGCGAATTCGGCGAAAGTGATCCGCTTTCCCGGCCAGGCAAACAAATAAGCCCGCTACCGGCCGCGCTATCAGGGTGCGGTGGTACCGGCGCCATTCTCGTCCGGGCGAGGCGGCGGCATCAGGTCTGACTTGCTGACACCCAGTGCCAGTGCCGTGGTACTGGCAACGAATATCGACGAATAAGTACCGATCACCACACCGACGATCAGCGCCATGGCAAAGGCGTGTATCACCTCACCACCGAAAATAAACAATGAGACCAGCACCAGCAATGTAGTGACAGAGGTCATCAAGGTGCGGGAGATCGTCTGGTTGATCGACAGGTTCATGATATCGAACGCTGTACTCTTGCGCACCTTGCGGAAATTCTCGCGAATCCTGTCAAACACCACGATGGTGTCATTCAGCGAGTAGCCGATCACGGCCAGCAGCGCTGCCAGTACCGTCAGGTCGAAATCCAGTTGCAGCAGGGAGAAGAATCCCATGGTGATGATGACATCATGCACCAGCGCAATGACCGCGCCCGGTGCAAAGCGCCACTGGAACCGCACGACGATGTAAATCAGGATGCCGATCAGCGCATAAATCATTGCCAGGCCACCCTGCTCGGTCAGTTCTTCGCCCACCTGGGGGCCGACGAACTCGACGCGTCGTATGTCGACATCTGCGACATGCGTCCTGAGGGTTTTCTTTACGTCCTCGCTCAGTTGCGCACTTTCCTTGCCCGCTATCGGCGAAATCCGGATCAGTACATCACTGGATGCACCGAAATGCTGGACCTGCGCCTGCTCGTAGCCGGCAGCAGACAGCACTGAACGAACACCGGCCAGCTCGACCGCCTCCGGATAGCCCACTTCAACCAGGGTGCCGCCGGTAAAGTCGATGCCGAAATTCAGGCCACGTGTTGCCAGCGACGTTATTGAGGCGATCACCAGTATTGACGACAGGATCAGGGCGATATGTCGCATACCCATGAAGTTGATCGCCAGTTTTCCCTTGAACAGTTGCATTGATCAGTCCTGTTGGATGTTCAGATCATCAGTTTCGCGACACGTCGGCGACCGCCGTAGATCAGGTTAATGATCGCACGGGTTCCGAATATCGCTGTAAACATGGAAGTCATGATGCCGATCGACAGCGTCACCGCAAACCCCTTGACCGGTCCGGTGCCGAAGCTGAGCAGCACGATCGATGCGATCAGGGTTGTAATATTCGCATCGGCGATGGTTGACAGGGCTTTTTCATAGCCGGCGTGAATACTGGCCTGCGGGCTGTTGCCGATGCGCAATTCTTCACGGATACGCTCGAATATGAGCACGTTGGCATCAACGGCCATACCCACGGTCAGCACGATACCGGCAATACCCGGCAGCGTCAGGGTCGCCTGCAGCATGGAAAGAATCGCCACGATCAATACCAGGTTCAGCGTCAGCGCGAGATTCGCGACCAGCCCGAACACCCGGTAATAAACAGCCATGAAAACCAGCACGACAATAAAGCCGATAATGACGGAGTTAAAACCCTGGCGAATATTATCCTTGCCCAGGCTTGGACCGACCGTACGTTCCTCAACAATCTCGATCGGCGCCGCCAGCGCACCGGAGCGCAGTACCAGCGCCAGTTCCTGCGCCTCTTTCGGACTATCCAGGCCGGTCGTCTGGAAACGGCTGCTGAACACACCGCGAATGGTCGCGACACTGACGACCTCTTCCACCTTGACCTGGCGCTTGACCGGCTCGTCATTGACAATACTGGTTTCGGTACGGTTCTCGATAAACACCACGGCCATCGGCTTGCCGACATTGTCCTTGGTGAACTTCAGCATCGAACGGGCGCCCTTGGCATCAAGACTTACCGACACCATCGGCGAACCCGATGTCTGATCGAAACCGGACCGTGCATTGACGATCTGGTCACCGGTCGCTATCACGGCCTTCTTCAGCAGGATGTGACCACCATCGCGCTGCTTGTACAGGCGCGAGCCGGCCGGTACTTTGCCGGCAACAGCCTGCTGCACGTCATGTTCAATATCAACCGCCCGGTATTCCAGGGTCGCCGTCGCACCGAGGATACGCTTGGCCTGCCCCGGATCCTGTACGCCCGGCAACTGAACGACAATGCGGCTTGCACCCTGCTGCTGAATGACGGGTTCTGCGACACCGAGTTCGTTAACGCGATTTCGCAGGGTCAGGATATTCTGTTGCAGCGCAAACTGCTGGGTCTCGCGCACTTCCTGCTCGCTTGGACGCACCAGCATACCGGGCTTGCCGGATGTTTCCGCTTCTTCCACGACCAGTGTCGGGAAACTCTTTCGCAATACTGCACGGGCCTGGTCACGATCGTCTTCACTGCGCAGGACCAGCCTGACCCGGCCTTCCTCGGAACGGATCATGGCGTAGCGGATCTTTTCCTCGCGCAACAGGGCACGGATCTCGTTGGTATAACGTTCGATCGCCTGTTTTCCAGCTGTCACCATGTCGACTTCCATCAGGAAGTGCACACCACCGCGGAGATCGAGACCAAGGTACATCGGCAAGGCCTTGAACGAAGTCAGCCAGGCAGGCGTGGCTGGCGCCAGGTTGAACGCCACCACATAATCATGGCCCAATGCGGCCTTGATGTGGTCAGCAGCGCTCAGCTGTGTCTCGGTGTCATCAAACCGGACCAGCATCTTGCCCTCTTCCAGCTCAACTTGTTTAACTGCAATACCGGCACCCTCGAGTACCTGTGATACCCGGTTCGAGAGCGCTTCACCGACCTCGGCCTGGCGCACGCCGGAAATCTGCAAGGCAGGATCTTCACCGTAAATATTCGGTAAAGCATAAATGCAGCCAATCAGTACAACGATGGCCAGCAGGATGTATTTCCAGGGGGGGTACCGGTTCATTATTTACGGGGTCCTTGCACGGGCGTCAGAGGCCCTTGATGGTGCCTTTAGGCATCAGGTTAGTGACGGCCTGGCGCTGGATTTTGACAGTCACGCCCTCGGCGACATCCA
>JAOULY010000106.1 GCA_029881775.1 Gammaproteobacteria bacterium | reverse complement strand
ACGGAATGTTTTAGCCCGGCGCAGGCTGTGTTGCAGTTCCTGATAGATAACGAACAGTGATGTTTCGATACGAATACGTGCAGCGACGGCATCCGCTTCCGTTTGCGCCATCTTTGCCCGGGCCTCTGCAATGCCACCCTGATTTTGGTTGCGCAGTGTCAGGGGGATCGTAAGGTTAGCAACGAGCGCCTCATCATCGGCAATTTCGAGCCGGCGCACACCCGCCGATACGCGCCAGTTTTGCTTGCGCTGCGCCTCAGCCAGGCGTAACTCCGCCTCGTCCACACGTTGCTTCGACAGGAATCGGGCAATATCCGGGTTGCGTACAATGCGTGTTTTGAGCGTTTCGAAGGAGTCCGTGTTGGGCAGCGACACCAGCTCTCCGTTTACACGCTTGAAATCCGGCTCGGTTTCACCCCACTGCGCGGCTAATCGGCGACTGGCAGATAACAACTCGTGTTCAAAGTCTTCCAGATCGAGCTTCAAGCGTGCCAGTTCTGCGCGAGCACGCGCCAGTTCAGCTTGCGGCGATTTACCTGCCTGCACTCTTTTTTTTACGGCACTAACAGTTTCCTGTGCAAGTTGTACGGCTTCGCCTGCGTTGACCATCTGTGTCTGGTTGAATAAACACAAGAAAAACAGCCGGGCAGTTTCGGCGGCCGCATCAAGGCGCAAAATGTCTGCCTCTGCATCGAGTAGCGATACCCCCGCACGGGCCGTCTCCAGACGACGCTGCCGGACACTGTGCTCCAGAACCCAGGCGATGCTCAAGGTGGTTTCCGCGCCATCCATACCTGTAAATTCACCGGTTCCAAGCGCGTTCTCGATCGTAAGGCTCAGTTCCGGATTGGGTGCCAGCCCGGCTTGCACCACCCGAGCATCCTGCGCCTGGAGTTGATACCCGAAGACGATCAGTTCTGGATTGCGCGCCAGTGTTCTGGCGACCGCTTCTTTCAGGCCGATCATCTGGCTATCACCAGGCAGGCCGGATTCAGCACGAACGATCGTGCCAGACAACACCAGAAACAGGCATATACCCAACTGGCGTGCGAATAATTTCCACATGAACACATCTCCCGTGTGCTCTACAGAGCACAACTATCAGGCAAAGAGCAAGACTGCAGAACAACCGTCAGGTGTTCGTCAGGCTAGCAACCAGGAATTAGAGGATGTGTTGGGGAGGTGCGCGCAGTGGCGGTCGCCAATGGAATCGATGGCGTGTGCGAAAACGTTCGACAAGTGGATGCCGAACCGTCTTGCTTGTCCGCCATATGGACAGCAGAGCGAATATCAAGGCAACGAGAATCGGAATCAGCTTGGACCATGCAACACCTGGCTCGAATGATGACACATCGACTTCGCCGTCATGGTCATGGCCATGCGCATCAGTTACTGCATCGTGGAGGTGCGTCCCGTGAAGCGCACCACTCTGGCTATCTACACTCACGTGCAAATGCAACCCGCTCATCTGCATGGTCAGCAGACTGAGGCACATGATGGCAATCAATAGTGCTGGGTATGAACGCATGCGAGCGAAGATACAGGCTGAGCGATCTTTAGACAATATCGATATGATTCATATGTATCAATTACAGTTCGTGATGTGCGGCGCCATGGAACACCGAGCGGCAAGGCCAACCGATGGTACCTGAACTTGCATGACCTACTACAGTACATTCCTGACCTACAAAGGAAAAATTTCTATGACCGAGTTGGGTCGAAGGCTGACACACACTCTAAATGTCTGAAATTTCTGCTGTCAGGGTCTCAGATCGGCCAGGAAGCGACCTTCCCCGGATTTAGGTGAACTTCTTAAATGCCGCAACTCCGGACATTTCCACAATTTAAGCTGATCGTTTTTTTTTCGGATTTCCCTATATCCAATATATTGTATTAATAATCTGCATACAAAAAAAAGCGGCAGCCGAGGCTGCCGCTTGATAACAGTCTGCTAAAGCCGGTGTTTAATGATTACTGTGTAACTATCAGGGTCATATCTTGCATAGACTTGTTACCCGATGCGTCCATTGCCTTAACTGTCAGGTCCAGTGACTCCACCTCCTTAGCGATCAATTTGCCACTGGTGGTTACATTAAATACATGGCCGTCATCAACACTGGTTCCCATCATTGCATTGATCAATGGATCGACATCACAAACATCATCGGCACTGTACCTGATGACAATACGATCACTGTGAGTAATCTGCGATACAGATTCACCAGTTTGTTCATCAAAAAAGTCCGCCGTGATAACCGGAGATGTTGTGTCCCTGATAAGTACATTTGCAGTATCAGATGCCGTTTGTCCCATCGTTGTCAGCAAGTCAGCAGTTATTGTGTTCGAACCGAGCACTAGGTCTGCATTGAGAGTTTCGCCTAAGCCGGCCACAACACCATTTACAGTCCACGTGATGGATGCAATCGAATCACCATCCGGAAGTACTGTTTCAGAAGACACCGCAACCACCGAGCCACCTGCTGTTGAACACTCTTGCGTATCCCCGCCTGCTACGCTGATTGAGAAGGACAAGGGCACGTTTGCAGGTCGCTCCAGATGATAGAAGAAATGTACGCCACCAAACCCTGAAGGATCGCCAATCGGTACATGTGCCGAGTAATCCAGTGTGAAATTCGTCAGGTCGGAACAATCCGATGGATTGCATGACAGCGTCGCAAGGCCAGTATCAGCCGGGAAGTTACCGGGCTCGCCGCCCAACGGTATATTAGGAATACCATTCCACGTTACGCCGAATCCTGCAAAATCTAGCATCTTGGAAGCACCGTTATCCTGCGCCACGGTAACAGGCGTGCCTGTTGTCTGGAACATGCCTGTGTTACCAAAGAAACACCAGGGCAGATCAATTGAAGGAGTCTCCGTACCGAATATACAGCCTGAGTGGCTGCCAAAAGCCGGTTGTGTAAATCCTATAGTGATACCTTCGTTAGCTGATACTGGTGTTTTTTCAATTTCCTCGACTGTGCCATTGCCATTAAAATCAATAGCAAAATATGAACCAATCACACGCGTTAGACCAAGGTCGCAGTTGTTTGGCGGTGTACCTCCTATTTCACAAGTAATAGCGCCGTCAGCAAAAACCAATGCATCGCCTGGACCAAGCGCATTGGCTGTCTGATACGGCGAAATAAACAGAACGGTTATAGCAATAAGCGTTAGAATTCTATGTCGCATACTCTCCTCCCATTGTCATTTATTATTGATAAGTGGTTAAAATTCATCACGTTTTTCACACATTAAAAATATTATAGTTAAGCTCGCGAAGCCGTAATGGCTACATTACATCTGATACGTTATCAATGCATGCAAAATTGGCGCTATTGCGGGAACTACATATACGCTAGATCGAATTCTCTAGCTGCGCGAATGTACGAGAAAGTAGATATCTGCCGACCCACATTCGGCACATTAAAGGTCTGGTTTCAGTACCTTCCTGACCTACAAAGAAAAATTCCCTATGACCGAGTTGGGTCGGAAGTGAGCATCCGAGTGATTTACTCAGGTATTTCCGGTGAAGGGCAGGAAAGCATCCGCAACTCACCGTTCCCTGGCGGATAGCGAAGGACGTGATTGCCGAAAAAGTTGCCGTTCCCGAGAATAATAAGGCGACCCGAAGGCCGCCAGTGTTAACTGACCGAACTATTCCCGTTTATAAAATGGGACATTCACATTCTTGTATTTCTGTTAGAAACGGACAGGTACCGCCGTATTGTGCGTCGGACACGATCGTCCCGGTTCGCGATTGTAAGCACGGGTCTCCGATCCCTATACTGCTTGGCATGCAGGTTCCCCATGGACCCCAGTCGACTACACAGTCAACCGGCGTGTAACAGGACTCATAGGGTAGTTCTATTACCACACCCACTGCTTCACAGAGTTCCGTGATAACAGGGTTTATTGGTGGAACGAGTTGAGCGGCAGTTGACCCGCATATCACGCCACCCAGCGCACCAATCGCATTACAACGACCATTGTTGGCTCCCCTTTCCAGTATATTATCGTAAAGACTATTATAGCCGGTCTGCGCATTCGCATTGCCCGCCTGTGTAACGGAAATATCACATAATAAGAATGCTGTCAGTCCGAAAATGAAAACAAATATTCTGTATATGTTCATGGCTGATCCTCCCCTCAATCACTGTTTTCCTGTGTTATCGGCCGCGCACTCCCCGCCAACCAGGTACACGGGCCAAAACTTGAACAAATAGTCGGCGTCCCTCCATGCGCCATGACAATCCTGCATCAGCACGGTCGACTAATGCGAATTACCGCCCCCGTATTCAACGAAGCTCGACCACTGCATGCCAATGTCATCGCCGATACTGACCTCCGTCAACTCCGTCGCCCCGGTGATAAACCAGTCGGGTACTCCCGCTTCAAAGAAGCCGGTCGATTCGATCTCCAGTTGCCACGCCTTGCCCTTCTGCTTGAGCGTAACGTCGAGGTAGCGGATATTGCCGATCAGGTCATCGTAGGTCTGATCGCTGCGCTCGATGCCCATGGTGATACCGCTGGCCAGCAGGGCCTTGGGGTCGACGAACGAGGCCGACCACAGCGTCTTTGAAGTCGGCAGCAGCGTGGCGGCCGGGATGCCGACAATCCACCAGTCGGGTACCGCTCCCCCCGCGATCTGGCCCCGGATGGTGATGGCCTCTACCTCGGGCAGGATGCCATCGCTCTGCCCATCGAGGGTGAACTCCGCCTTGAACAGGTAACGCTGCTCGCGGATCAATGGCTGGCTGTCGACAACCTCGCTCGAGGTGACTTTCGCCTCGACACTCAGTGACTGAAACGGTGCGGCCTGGGCCGTGCTGGCCAGTGCCGCGACAAGCATGACCGCCGTAGCCTTGGTTGGTAGTGTTGGCATTTTCATGACTATTTCTCCCTATGTTTGTTGCACCTCTACATTAAGCATAGGGCATTTGTGTGCGACATCAATTAGTCCATTTGTATTAGTCTGGTTCGGTGTAAAAGGGGACGTGCGCGTCCGAGTCGGCGCGGAGTTTGCCGATCCACATCCAGTCCGGGAACGTCCGTTTACAGGACCTTCCTGACCTACAAAGAAAAAATCCCTATGAACGAGTTGGGTCGTCTCCCTTCTTCTAGCTAATTATTTGATAGTTTTTTGCTAAACGACCGGTTCCGGGCAGATACTTGCTGTTCCTTACTACCAAAACCCAGGTTGCTGACTGAAACAGTGAACACGCGCTATCGGCCACAAAAAGACCTTCCTCTGTTTCCAGGGAAGGTCAGGAGTGCCGCAACTCCGGACGTAATCAAAAAGCCCCGCCGAAGCGGGGCCATGCGGGCAGGCGTATCACTCCGATTACTCGAACGTCGTGGTGTTGACCGGATAGAACCGAGTCTGGACCAGTTTGGCCCCATTGTTCTTGTAGTCCCAACCGTATACCACGAGATCGGCGATGTCGAAGACCCAAGCGCTGTTGAGGAAAGTGCAGCTCATGTCTAGATAGAACGCCAGATCGCCTTCGTCAACATTGCCGTCACCATTGAGGTCGACATTACCAAAGTCGCCTGGATCTATTTCGCCGTTATTGTTTGTGTCATATGTTTGGTCGCATGCGTAACCGCTCCACTTGAATAGCTCTGTCACATCCACAGCCTTGCTATTACCCTTGCTTCGAATCAATTCCTGGGAGTCGAGGTCGAACACGCCGCCAGAGGTCACAACACCCGTACCTAGCAAGAAGGAATCAGTGCAATCGACAGCATCCGGGAAGTCATAATAAAGCGCGAGGTCCGTGTCGTTGACTATGCCATTACCGTCAATGTCATAATCGGGCACACCGTCTCCGTCCGTGTCCAGATCAAGCAGGTCGATTACACCATCTCCGTTGATATCCAGCGCACTCAGCGTATCGTTACACGCCTCGACGAGTTTCGGATAAAAGACGACCTTCCTCGACTCATCCGTCTTCAATGGTTTTGCCAGGATTCGCGTATAGACTTGGTACTCACCTGCCGGCAGTTGTACCAGCGCCGGGTCACCATCGAAGGTCCCGCATTTGTCATGCACAGTAAGTTCGGCAACACTTGACTTCTTGTTTTGTACGAAATCGATCTCCGAGTCACCGTACTCCGGCACGAAAATAGAACCTCCACCCGAAGTCGGATCACAATTGTAGCCGTCCTTCTTTCCATGGATGTTCAGGTTGAAGTGTGAACCGCTCGGGAACCCGTTGCTCCACATAACCACATCAACCGGTTTTCCTGCCGACCCTTGGCCTGCAATCATCGTTATGAAAGCAGCTGCCAAGCCAGTAACCACTTTTTTCCTATTCATGCCCATTCTCCTGTAGAAACCGTGCCTTTAGTAAGGAACGTTAAGAGACAGAAGTGATGGTTTGCGTGACAACCCTCACAGATCGTTTGGGTCGCCGGAAATGCATTGTGAATATAAGACATGAGTCACAATTGAAACCCAGTAAACTGATGGGTAATTGTTGGTATTACTTGCCTGTATTGAGATCAAAGAAAAAGGGGACAGATTAGAAAAGGAGAAAAGGGGACAGATTTATTTTCTGGGAATTTCCACTTTTAGCAGCACAATTTCCGACCTTCAGTCTAAAAAGCTGTACTTCTTCTTTGGGTCGGAAGCTGCCGTTATGCGATTGTTTATATTAGCGGATGGT
>JAOULY010000105.1 GCA_029881775.1 Gammaproteobacteria bacterium | reverse complement strand
GGTAACTGCCTTCGAGTTGCAACTGCATGCGGTAGCGATTGATGCCCGTGTCCTGTGGCTCTCCGCTATCAGGCAATACATCGTTATCACCGAGCGGGGTGCTGCTGGCGTTGACTTTCAGCAGTTTGAGGCCTTGCTCCTGCTCCAGCACCTGTTCCAGCACCTTGACGGCCTGTGCGGGCGCCAGCAGTCCGCCGACCTGTTCCTGTATGCGTGTTTCCAGCTCGGTCAGGCGCGCACGCATTTCGCTGTAGGCGCCTGATTCGTGGTCAGAGGTAACATCGGCAAGAATGCCGCTCCGTTCGCGCAATGCGTCCAGTTTCGATTGCCAGTCACCGACGGCCTGCCGGAGTGTTTCCTGTTGCCTGATTGCCGGCTGGATGGCGAATGTGTCCGCCACGTAGAACATGACAATCAGTCCGACTGCAAGCAGCATGATGCGTTGACGCAGCTCCATGGCGTCGACCCGCCCGATCAGCTGATGTATCCGTTCGCGCATGGCTACAGTTCCTCCCGGTTGCTGCTGAGGATAAAACTGACTGCCGGCCTGGCCGGGTCATCGCGTGCGAGCTGTATGGAGCCGTTGTGCAGCGCACTGAAGCGCGGTTCTGCCGGCATTCCCTGCAGGTAGCGGGGGACCAGCGTCGGGTCCACGCTTGCGCCCCTGATTTCGGTTTCACCGTCCTCGGTCAGGCGAATGCCGGTCAGCCACAGTCCGGGCAGTGACCGTGTTGCGAGGGTTTCAAAGAATTCCCCGAAGGCGTGTGTTTCCCTGAAGCGAAGGCGCGAGAAATTATCAAGCAGTGCCTGGCGTTCATCCAGGCTTGCCTGCAGGCGTGCGATTTCCTGTTGTGCACTGGTCGTGCTGTCGTTGCCGGTGGTTTCGAGGATGCCAAGCCGGTCTTCCAGTTGCCGGTACTGGGCTGATAACGAGTCAACCGTTGAGTCCAGGCCGTTCAGCGTCCAGCTGGCATGCAGGTAGAAGCCGAACAGCACAACAGACGCAAGGCCGATAATCTGCAGCAGTGTGAGCGCAGAAAATACCCGGGGTTGCCGCCTGAAAACGGGCTGATACAAGTTTATTTGCTGGTACATAACATCCCTGTGTTGATTTACCTGTCCGTGGTAAAGGCAGATGCCGGCGCGCAAGCGACCGCAACTGCCGGAATTTCACCGGCGTCGGTACCAATCGGCGCCCGGGATTCCTGTCTCGGCAGATACAAAGCAAGAATCTTGCCAGACTAATAACTAGCTGAATAATTGAGAGAAAAAAATTGCCGATGGGGCAAAAACGACAGCTTTTTGCCGCTTTTGCGTGACCGGGCGGCAGAAATCCGCCGTCCTGGCGCGTGTGGGCCGGTTAGCGCCGGCGCCGGCGTGCCAGTGTGTGGTGGGTAATATCGTCGACCAGTTGATCGAACGGGACCTGCTCGATGGCAATGAAGCGGGTAGCGGCGTCATCAACCAGCGTCGCAATATCATCGACTTTTTCACCAGGGTTGCCTGTCACCAGCCGCTGCAGGCCAAGCAGTCCGCCGAACTGGATTCTGGACAGTACGCCGTGCGGGACCGCCAGCAGGTCATCTTCAAGGTTGAAGGCCGGTAAGGCCGTGGCCTTCAGGTTCTCGTGCAATGTACAGCAGCGTATATGCGCGGCGTTGTCCTGGCAGGCGAACTCGGCGCCACCGCGCCGGATAATTTTTTCGGCCCGGCTACAGGCAAAGTCATCTTTTGCCAGGGTGGCGCCGAATGGGCAGATGAGGTCGTTCATGATCAGTGTTTCCTTATTCACATGACGGGCCAGTTGTAGACATAAATTCAGTCGCTTGCAAGCATCGCGTTGTATCCGGGCGATGATTGGTTAAAGATTGTATGGCAAACCCGGTAAAAGGAAGCTAGCCTGATGAAAGAAAAACCTGCAATCGCAACGGCAATTCCCCGGCGGCGTTATCGCCTGGGTGAGTTCACTATTACGGTGCTGGGGGACATCGACAGCAAGGACGGACGTGACTACCGCTATATTGCGGCGGTTATATGCGGACAGGACCCGGAACCGGGCCTGTACCTGACTGCTGAGCCGGGCGGACCGGGAGAGGAGGCTGGTCTGGCCATGCGCATCGTCATGCAGGACGGCGCTGAAGTGATTGATCGCTCGCAGCGCTGGTCCGATCTCGATGCGTTTGTCGAGGAAGTGCTGCGTATCGTCTCGCGCCTGCTCAAGCTGACGGATGAGACGCCCTATCGACTGATGTAGGAGAAACGCCATGAAAACAACTAAAAAGATCCTGATACTGTCGCTGGCCAGCGCCATGCTCATCTCAACCGGTGCACAGGCCTTCTGTTTTATGAAGGGAAACAATAATAACAGTCGCATGCATGACTACTATAATTACCGGGCTCCGGTCGCTGCTTATTCGCCGGCACAGTATTACGCTTACCCGGCGGGTAGTCAGTCATCGGGTGGCTGGTATGGTTACGATTACCCCGGTGTGATGCCCGGACAGGCAGGTGCAGCCACATACGGTGGCGCGCAGGGCTGGCGTTAACGGCGGCTTATTTTCTTACCAGGTTGATGATGGCGCGGGTATCGTGGGTCCGCAGCATTTCCAGCAGTTCGTCCGCAAGCAGCGGCTTGCTGAACAGAAAGCCCTGGACAATGTGACAACCCTGCTTCTTGAAGAAGTTCAGTTGCCTGACATTCTCGACGCCCTCGACCACCAGGCCGAGATTCATGCTGTGGGCCATGGCGATGATGGTCTGTGCAATCAGTGCGTCGTCCTTGCTGTCAGGCAGTTCACTGACAAACGAGCGGTCGATCTTGACCGTATCGATCGGTAGCTTGCGCAGATAACCCAGCGAAGAGTAACCGGTACCGAAATCATCCATGGCGATGCTCATACCCTTGTCCTTGAACTTTTGCAGGGTCATGATGGCTGAGTCGATATTACGCATTGCGACATTTTCGGTAATTTCCAGCTCGGCCTTGTCCGCGCTGATGCCCGAGTTGCTCAATGCGTGCTCCATGATGTCCTCGAATCCGGGTCTGGACAGCTGTGCGGAGGACAGGTTGACGGCCATGGTGAGTTCATCAAAGCCTGCATCATGCCACTCGCGCAACTGCCTGAACGCGGTATTCAGTACCCACTCGCCGATCGGAATAATCAGGCCACTCTCTTCGGCAATTGGAATGAATTCCAGCGGGCTGACATAGCCCATAGCCGGGTGCTTCCAGCGTAGCAGGGCCTCGACACCGATAATCTGGTTGCGTGTTATATCGATTTTTGGCTGGTAGACGAGATGTAACTGCTTTTTCCCGAGTGCAGATCTCAGGCTGGTTTCAAGCGCAAGTTTCTTGCGTGACCCGGCATTCATCTCGGCCGTATAGTAGACCATCCTGTTTCGCCCGATGTCTTTCGCGCGATACATGCTGATGTCGGCGTGCTTGACCAGCGTATCCGCGTCAGCCCCGTCGAACGGGTAGACGCTGATGCCAACACTGGTCGTGATGTGTAATTCATGACCATTACACGAGATTGAATCCGTCAGCGACTTGATGATCTTGTTACCGATCTTGCCGGCGTCCGATGCGCTTTTTATATCCGGTAGCAATACCATGAATTCATCGCCACCGAGCCGGGCAATGGTGTCACCCTCGCGCAGGCAGCTCTTCAGGCGGCGTGATATCACACGCAGCAACTGGTCACCGACGGCATGACCCAGCGAGTCGTTAATGATCTTGAAGCGATCCAGGTCGAGGAACAGCAGCGCCAGCATGCTCTGTTGCCGGCGCGCATGTGCGAGTCCCTTGTGGATCCGGTCATTCAGCAGGATGCGGTTGGGCAGGCCGGTCAGCGCATCGTGATGGGCATGATATTCCATGCGCTTTGCAACGGCTTCCGCCTGTTCCTTCGACGAGGCGAGCTCGATATTGGCGATTTCCAGTTCCTGTGTGCGTATCGCCACCCGTTCTTCCAGTTCGGCCTGGTGTTCTTTCAGCTGTCGATCACGTGTCTGGATTTCATTCAGCATGGTATTGAAATCGCCGATCAGGTTGCCGAGTTCGTCGCGGCCATGACCGGATACACGTAAATCGAAGTTTTTTTCCGTACTGATGCGGCGTGCAATCGCGGACAGACGTAACAGGGGATCGGTGATTATTCTCTGCAACTGTGTGCTAAGCGCAAAGGCAAATACAAGCGATGTGACAAGGGTAATTACGACGATCCACAGGAACCATGACAGCCGGTCATGCACTGCGCTCATGTCCGAGCGCAGGTAAACAATACCGATCGGATCGTTTTTATACACAATTGGCCGGAACACCTCGGTGTATTTGTCGCTGAATTTCACGTCCTGCTTGTTGGATCCCGGTGCGGGCAGCTCCCCGTTGAATCCATTGCGGCGGTAAGTTGCAAAGACGTCACCGTCTTTCAGGTACAGGGCGCCTGCCTGGATGTTGCCCTGTGATTTCAGGAATCCCAGTGTTTCGAGCGCGGCATCGGCATCTCCAAACAGGATGGCAGCGCTGCTGTTTGCTGCGATCATGTCGGTCATGGTGTTAAGCCCGTCGACCACGGTTTTCTGGGCATACAGCCTGTCGGAGGTAATAAAGGCCACGCTTGCCAGTAACAGGGATGCCATTGTGATGGCCATGCTGATCAGCATTAGCTTGTGACGGACGGATATGTTCTTGATTATCTTCATCGTCCCGCTGTCACATTGGTAGCCAGGTTCAGAAGCTTTGAACTGATAGACAGGCCGGCCGTGTCTGCTGCGCTTGTATTGATTGCGAAGTTGACCTTTTTGCCGCTGAGGTTGAGTTCGATCATGCCGCCGGCATGGATAAAGCCGTCAATATCGCTGACCGTGAGGATCGGGTGCTTGCCGAGTTCGGTCAGGACTGGGTCGATTTGTTTTTCGAGCGAGGGGCTTATATATGCCATCTGGCAGTCGTGCACGTTTTCCACGCTGGCGTGTTCTTCGACGACCAGGATGCTGTCGTGCACGTGCTTGCCAATCAGCGGGTCAAGCAGTTGTCCAAACGGGCTTTTACCGATGACGCAAATCCTGAACGTCTGTTCGATGGGTTGTGGCCAGTCTACAAAACGCGAGAAATTGTAAAGAAACGCCGCTTTGAGGTGGTACTCGGTAACGGCGGGACCCTCCGCCCGGGCGGCTTGCGGCAGCAGCACGGCGCACAGCAGGGTAGCGAGTGAGAGTCGCTTTGCCCGTTGCGACAGGAATGCCGGCCTGCTGAACATCTACCTTGGCGCCCAGCGTACCGTGGCGTGAATACTGCGTTCGACTTCTGTTGGAGACGATACGATGAAGTCGGGGTTGAACTCCGGGTGATGGCTGTCAAACAGATTCTGGCCGGACAGTGATAATTCCAGGCCGCGCCGGGGTGCCCAGGCGATCCGTGTATCGAATGCCAGGTAATTGTCTGTTTCCGGGAAGCCGAAGTTTTTCAGGCTGCCCATGTAGCGCAGCCCCGCATCAATACGGATGTTGCTGGCAAGGTCCGCAGCGAGCCACAGGTTGGCCTGGTGTTCAGGCGAGCCATCCTCTGCTGCCAGCGATGCGGCGTCCATGCTGCCATTGAGCAGGTCGAGATCGACTTCCAGTCTTGTGTAACCGGCATTCAGCGACAGCCATGAACTGGCGCGCCAGTGTGCGTCGATCTCGATGCCCCGGGTATTACCTTCCATATTGTTGCCGAAGGCGGCTTGCAGGGGTGCCGGCTGGTAAACATCGATGGTGCGCAGCTGGTCATATTCGTTATAGAAGGCGGCTACGTCGATGGTGACAGAGTCGGCAATCGCCCGCCTGAAACCGATCTCCCAGGCAACGAGGTCTTCGGACTTGAATGCGTTACTGCCGAATATTGTCAACGGTGGTGGCGCCGGTGACGGTGGAATGACCATCAGGCTGACGTCATGCTCGCCGCGGGACGGTGTGCGTACCGCACGTGACACGGCGCCCCAGATCGTGTTGCCCGATTCTGTAAGCCAGGCCATGCGCAGGTTCGGTTGAACTTCGAGGCCGGTGAAGTCGTTGTGCTCCAGCTTGGTGCCGACGGTCAGCCTGGCGCGGTCCTCGAGCAGGCTGATTTCATCCTGCAGAAATACGGTCCACAGATTGACGCGCCGTTTCGGCGGCGTGAGGCTGAATATCTGCGTTGGATCGGTATCATCCTGGATGCGGCGGAAGTTAACTCCCCAGATCACATCGTGATCATCTTTCCAGCCGAATTGATGCTGGAACTCGAGGTCCAGTGTCTGGCGATCCTCGAACAAAACGGCGCTTTCGCGACCAACATGATCGAAATAGGCCTGCAGGGTAATGCTGGAATCCGTGTCCGTTTTATGATTCCAGCGATAAAGCAGGTTGCCACCCCGGGTCTCGGCATCATCGATGATCAAGGCCGGCGCAGCCGGTGCGATCAGCAGTTCCTGGCCACCCGTGCCCTGGTAGACATCACCCTGCAGGGTGTGGCTGTCCGCGTTTCCGTTTTTCCAGTCGCGGCGGAAGCCCGTCTGCGCAATCCTGGCATCATCATGTGCAGCGGCTGTGCTGTAGCCGGTATCATCGGCGCGCGACATGGCATACACGCGATAGTGCGCGCCGCTGCGGTCAACGCCGCCATGACGGACATTCAACAGGTGATCAAGTTCATTGCCGGCACTGGCC
>JAOULY010000104.1 GCA_029881775.1 Gammaproteobacteria bacterium | reverse complement strand
GATGATTGCGCTTGGCGGCATATTTGCCGCACTTGACCGGCGTTACCGTATCGGCATGCGTGTACGTGCCCGTTCCGCTGCCGGCAATACGCTCACACAGGAAGCCGCTAACTGATGATGCAATACCTGCGCTACCTCGCCCCGCTGATACTGTTCCTGCTGCTGGCAGGACTGCTGTACCGTGGCCTGAGCCTTGATCCGAAGATTGTCCCTTCCCCGCTGATCGGCAAGGCGATGCCCGTCTTCACGCTGCCGCTGCTGGCCGATCCGGATGCAACCATCAGCGACACGGATCTCAAGGGCAAGGTCAGCGCCCTCAATATCTGGGCGACCTGGTGCGTGTCCTGCCGCGCGGAGCACGAGGTACTGCTCGAGCTGGCGCGGACCGGCAAGGTCGACATCTATGGGTTGAATTACAAGGACAAACGCGCGGACGCACTACGCTGGCTGCGGCAACTCGGTGACCCCTACATCGCCAACGCGTTCGACGCCGATGGTCGCACCGGAATCGACTGGGGCGTCTACGGTGCACCGGAAACCTTCATCATGGACAAGCGCGGCATTATCCGTCACAAGCATATCGGCCCCCTGACGCGTACCGTCATCCACAATGAACTGTTGCCGTTGATCGCACGCCTGGAGGCCGAACAATGACACGCCGCTTTATTACCCTGCTGATGATCAGCTTGCTACTGGCAAGCGGCAACCTGCAGGCCACAGCCACGCTGGAATCCTTCACCTTTGATACGCCTGGCGAAGAGCAACGCTTCAAGGATGTCATCGAGGAACTGCGCTGCCTGGTCTGCCAGAACCAGTCCCTGGTCGACTCGGACGCCGAGCTGGCACATGACCTGCGCGCCGAGGTCTACGGCATGATGCAGGCCGGCAACAGTGACGCACAGATTGTCGATTTCCTGGTTGAACGCTACGGCGATTTCGTGCTTTACAGCCCCCCCGTCAAACCGTCCACCTGGCTTATCTGGTTCGGACCGTTTGTACTGCTGCTGGTCGCCATCCTGTTACTGGTGCGTTCCCTGCGCCGCCAACAGCACACCACCCGCGCAGATATTTCCGCTACAGACCGCCAGCGCCTCAAGCAGATACTGTCGGACGACCCGGCTAATGGTGATCACTCCTCATGAATATTTTTCTCGCGCTCGTAGCCGTCATGTCACTGCTGGCACTGCTGTTCGTCGTGATGCCCCTGTTCCGCAAACCGGCGCTCAGCACGGTTGACCAGGACGCACTCAACGCCGAAATCGCCCGTGCACGGCTGGCCGAGCTGGCGCTGGACCTCGGTGCCGGTCGCATCGAACAGGCACAATACGATGCCGCCCGCGAAGACCTGGAACAGGAACTGCTCAGTGACCTGGCCGGTAGCGGTACCGGCGGCAAGCCCGCACGCAATGGCAACTGGAGCATACTGCTGGCGGCGCTCGCCGTTCCGCTGGGCGCTATCCTGCTCTACAAATCGATTGGCAACGAACACATCATCGCCCAGCTCGAGGCGCAGCCGGCCGGCCCACGGCAGCAGCAACAGCAACATGCCGACCAGCTGTCGATCGAAGAAATGATCAACCGGCTGGCCGCGCGCATGGAAAGCGATCCGGATAACATCGAGGGCTGGGTCATGCTGGCACGCAGTTACACGGCGACCAACCGGTATGATCTCGCCGTGCCTGCCTTTCGCAACATCCTGCGCCTGGGTGGCGGTGACAGCGCAAGCATGCTGGCCGATTTCGCCGATGCACTGGTTGCCACCAGCGAAGGCCGCTTTACCGATGAATCCGGCACCCTGCTGACACAGGCACTGGCGCTCGAACCCGGCAATATCAAGGCGCTGTGGCTGGCCGGACACTGGAAGAACCAGTCCGGCGACGCGGCAACCGCCATCCATTACTGGCAACAGGCCGCACAGCAGATGACACCGGACAGCCAGGACTGGCAAATCATCACGGAGCAGATCGAGCAGGTCCGCATGCAGGCCGGGCTCCCCGCTGACAGTATGGTGGTCGCCGACTCATCGCAAACCGGCACTCCTGCACCGGCAGCAGCACTCACTGTGAACGTTTCACTGGACCCGGCACTGCGTGATAGCGTGCGCCCGGATGATACCGTGTTTATCTTTGCCCGCGCGGTCAATGGCCCGCGCATGCCGCTGGCAATCGTACGCAAACAGGTCAGTGACCTGCCGGTCACCGTCACGCTGGATGATTCCATGGCCATGTCGCCAGCCATGCTGCTGTCCGCATTCGACCCGGTCACGGTCGGCGCACGCATCTCCAGGTCGGGCAATGCCATACCGCAAAGCGGTGACCTGCAGGGCAACAAGACACCGGTCAGCACACAGACGGACGCCCGCCTCGATATCCTGATCGACACTGCCATACCCTAGGTAAATCCCTTTACCCGGCGTCAAATAATCCTTATCGATAATCGCAAAGCAGGTTATGCTAGCCCCATGAATAACGCGGAAAACGCCATACGCACGCAACGAAAAACCAAGATCGTCGCTACCATCGGCCCGGCCTGCAGCTCGAAAGAGAAACTGGTCGAAATGATCCTGGCGGGCATGAACGTGGCCCGCCTGAACCTGTCGCATGGCAACCTTGCCGGTCATAAAGAGCAAATCAATATCCTGCGTGAGGCGTCTGCAGAAGCCGGCAGAAGTATCGCCATCATGGTCGACACCCGCGGTATTGAAATTCGCACCGGCCTCCTGCAGGAGGGAACCGCAGAACTCATACCGAACAACCGCTTTACCCTCTACACGGATGACCGTATCGGGGATGCAAGCGGCGTTGCCATCACCTACCGGAAACTGCCGAAGGAAGTCAGTGCCGGCACACCGATACTGCTGGATGATGGCGCGCTGGAACTGGTGGTCGAAGATGTCAGTAACGGTGCGATTAACTGCCGCATTATTCACGGTGGCCGGCTCGGCAACAGCAAGAGCGTCAACCTGCCGGATACGCGGCTCGCACTCAGCGCAGTCAGCCCGGAAAACCGCGAGGATGTTATGCGGGAACTCGGCTTCGCCGCAGAAAACGATGTCGACTACATCGCCGCCTCGTTCATCCAGTCTGCCGACGATGTCTACAAGATGCGCGAGATCCTTATCGAAAACGGCGTGAATATCCCCATCATTGCCAAGATCGAGAACAAGGCCGGCGTCGAAAACCTGGAAGAGATCGTCGCCGTCGCCGATGGCATCATGGTCGCGCGCGGTGACATGGGCGTGGAACTGCCGCTGGCCGATGTGCCGGCCACGCAGAAACACATCATTCGCCTGACGGTAACCGACGGCAAACCTGTCATCACCGCCACACAGATGCTCGCCACCATGGAGCACAACCCGAAACCGACCCGGGCCGAGGCCAGCGACGTGGCCAACGCCATTCTCGACGGGACGTCGGCCGTCATGCTGTCCGGCGAAACCGCGGTCGGCAAGTACCCGGTCGAGGCCGTCCGCACCATGGCAACCATCGCGCGTCGTGCGGAAGCCTCACTCGGCGAATACGGTTACCTGCAGCGCTTTAACCAGAATCCGTCGAACGTGATCACCGAAACCGTCAGCCAGGCCGCGGTCAGCATGTCGACCAACCTGAAGGCGGCCGCCATTATCAGCCTGACCGAGACCGGCTTCACCTCACGACTGATTTCGAAATACCGGCCGGAAATTCCCATTCTGGCGCTTACCTCTTCGGAAAAAGTCACGCGCAAACTGTCAATGAACTGGGGTGTGATACCCATCCTGTACGAGGGTGAACCCTCCGACCGTGCACGCATTGCCTTTGCCATCGAGCGCGGCCGGTCGCTCGGTTATCTGCAAACCGGTGATATCGTGGTTTCAACGGCGGGCCATCATCAAACCGCCGGCGGCACCGATTTAATCCGGGTTATCACGCTGGAAGACTGAACCGAAAGGCTGTCTTCGTCAGAAAACACTCAGTAGCACGTCGAGCGCCAGGCCCCGGCCCCGCAACTTCAGGCGCCGGAACTGATCAGCGGATCATTACGAACGTGCACAGTCCGCTGGACAATTCCGTGCAACAATCGACCGAGGATATCGGCACCGGTAATGACGCGCTTTTCGCCGGCCCAGACCAGAATCAGGTCTTCATCTATCACATCATCTAGCTCGGATTCCGGGCTCACCTTCAGCCTGGCCAGTAATTTCCCCAGCAGCACATCCGGTTCGCTGACTACAATGGGCCGATGGCAATACTTGTAGGGATTAAACGGCTCGTCCCCGAACAGGGCACCGCGCAAAAACGCATTCGCATTCAACACCATCACCGGCTGCTGCCGGTCGTCCACTATGATGACCCACTTTCTGCCCGAATGATTAACGTCCCGCAGGAATGCGTCATCAACCTTGCGTTCGATATCCGGAAAGACCGGGCGATCGTTTACTACTGGCAGGGTGATAACACTGTCCGGATCGACATACTCACCTGCCTGCCTCGCCGCGATGTCGTCCAGCGCAAGGAAATTCATGGCGCCGACGCCTTCCAGATGCCCCACGTCCGACTCATCCGCCTCGATGTGTTTACGAATAACCGTATGCAGGTCGCGCTCCTTGAAATAACTGACCTCCTCTGCACCTAGCCACTTGTCCAGTACCAGCGCACTGGGCTTGGCGACCGGGTACAGCAACAACTGGTAGAAACGCAGTACCGGTGCCAGCAGCGAACCCATGCGCAGGGCATGCCGGGAGAAGTAAGCCTGCGGCGCAATTTCACCGGCAAATGTAATCAGGAATGTTGAGAAGAAAAAGGCCACCACCCCGGTCATCACGGAATTTGATAGCAGGGTCAGTAACACGTTGATACCAACATTGCCCCACAGGATGGTTGTCAGCAGAAAGTTGACATCCTTGCGCAAGGCCAGAATCCGCACCGCCGCCGCGTTTCCCGCTGACGCCTCGACTTCCAGTCGCAGGCGACTGATACCCAGCAATGCAAGGTTCAGCCCGGAGAACATGGCTGACTGACTGATACAAAAGAAAATGCCTGCCCATACCAGTGTACTTATCGACATTTCATCCATTTTATGAGTACCGATCCGGTGTAGTGAACGGCATATACTTTACTCCGCCTCGACAATTTTTAATAACCATGGAACCTTTGATTAATTAGTCATTGCGAGGAACGAAGTGACGTGGCAATCTCCAGCTGATTGAGTCCATCGTTCAGGATAGACGCGCCACCCTCGCAATGACGGCGTCTTGGCAATTAATCAGAGGCTCCATGGGGATACCTGCCTGGCATCGTTCCGCATGGGCGAAGGCATCCGGCCCCGGTCCCGCGTAATTAACATATAACCCTGCAGATTTGAATAATCATGAATACAGCCAGATCAAACTCCATAATTTCCGTTCATGCACTGCATTTTGCATTACTGCTTACAGTACTGGCTTGCTTGCTGCCAGCCCCTGCAATCGCACAAAACACAGTCACTCCGGGCACTGAAGTCGATTCAAGGGGTGTCATTGAAAACCTCGAGAAATTAAAACTTTCCATCGAGACCAAACGTGCAACATCCCGCGAGTTAAGGGAACAGCTCAGGCAGACCGGTGATTCAACGGAAATACCCGATATCGAGAAGAAACTGGAACGCTTGAATACTGAAATTACGGGCCTTCAGGAGTCATTCGAATACGTCCTGCTTGGCGGGGCTAACGAGTCACTCGTTACCGATCAACCGGAACAGCCCATCAACTGGAAGGCAGAGCTTGAGCAGATCAGCAAGCCGCTGTTGTCCAGCCTCAAGGAGCTCACTGCGCGACCTCGCCAGATTGACAGCCTGCACAGGGAAATCGATAGTCGCGAAACACAGCTAAAGACCATTGAGAAAGCACTCGGATCGCTGGCGCAGTTCAGCAACATGGGTCTGTCACCCGCGCTGGCCGAATCGGTCAGGCAATTAACAACCGAATGGGAACAACGCAGAGATGATACACAGCGCTTGCTGGATATTTCCAACAACACATTAAGCAGGCTTAAAACGGAAAGCACCACGTGGAAGAGCTCAACATGGGAAGCGTTAACGGAATTTGTCCGGGGACGCGGCCTGACTTTCCTGATTGCCCTTGTGATCAGCCTGGCTATCTGGTTCGCATCGAAAGGAATACTCAGCCTGTACTGGCGCTGGCTCTACCGGGCCAAGCACAATACCGGCATCGCCCGTGCACCGCTGTTTTATTACAGTTATCGCCTTGCAACAGCAATCATTATCGTGCTGGCCATCCTCATGGTGTTATATGTGCGAGGCGACGTCCTGTTCCTGACGCTGGCACTGATCGCAATCGCCGGTGCAGCGCTCAGCTTGCGACAAACGCTACCGCGATATACCGCCGAACTGCGCCTGTTGCTGGGTGTCGGCCCGGTACGTGAAGAAGAACGCATTGTTTATAATGGTGTGCCCTACCTTGTTGAATCCCTGAGCATCTATTCGGTGTTACGGAATCCGCTGCTCGAGGGCGTTGTCCGCCTGCCCCTGCATACAATGAACTCGCTGGTATCGCGCCCTGCTCACCAGGAACCCTGGTTTCCCTGCAAGGCGAGCGACTATATCCTGTTCGCCAACGGCAATCTCGGTCGGGTGTTACGCCAGACCATCGAGTTTGTGGAAGTGGCGGTACAAGATGCCACCATACAGATTCGCACGCAGGACTTTCTCTCCCAGGATGTCCGCAACCTGACACGCGATGGTTTCGGA